>NZ_JAKKSJ010000021.1:0-105673 GCF_025653365.1 Shewanella sp. SW32
GCGGTTGATTATTTACTTAATGCTTAATGATCGTGGTGATACCACTCGTAAGCCCGGGCTTCTTTCTCCTGAAACCATAGCTCAACAGCAGGAACGCTTAAAGCAATTAAGAGAAAGTGGCGTGCAGTCAGCTTATGGCGCGGCAATGATGCCGCGTTAAGCCGCTACCCGTATTCAATTAACCCAGCCATCGCGCTGGGTTTTCTTTTTTTGGAGCTTCACAAATGTCACTACTCGGGTTTGATCCAAACAAATATAAAACCGCATCGACTGCACAACCAAAGCCAAACGAACAAGGCCGCTTCGGTGATGTGGTGGATTCATTCCAAGCGGGGGCAGCGTCAGGGCTCGGTGGCATCTTCGACTTTTTAGGTGCAGAGGGTGTTGCTAAATCTCTCTATGGCATTGCAGATGATCAATACGGACAAATGTCTAGCCGTGGTCAAGAAGCCATGTCTAAGCAGATGTTCACTGAAAACGCGCAAGGCGAAACCGAGCTAGGCGACGGTATGACAGACCTCGACACTTGGCTATTACAAATGGCGAACGTGGCGGGGCAGTTTGTACCTACGGCAGTGCCAGGTGCAGGCGCTGCAGGCATGGCAACTAAGGCACTAAGTCTAGGTTCAAAAGGTGCGAAGGTCGCGCAAGCTATCAGCATGGGCGCAACGGGTGGCAGCGCGGCCACAGGCCAAGCGATGGACCAAGCGCGCCAAGAAGTATTAAAGATGCCAGATAAAGTGCTGGCAGAATCTGATTTATTCAAACGCACATTTTTAGAGATTGACGCTCAATCACCTGAGCTTGACGACTTAGGCAAGTGGAACAAAGCGAAAAACCAATTAGCTGAACGTGTAGCCAGTGAAGTGCGTAGCGATCCTAAGGCGTTAATGGCGAACTTTGCAGCCTCTGCGATTGGTGATCCGATTATTGGGCGCGCATTAACGGGCGTTCGCTTGGCTAAGTCTGGTGCATTTCGCAGTGCATTAGCGGGTGGTGTTACCGAAGGTGCCACCGAAGCGGCACAAGCAGGAGTTAGCCAATATGCAGTTGATAACGTGCTATCGCAAATTGACCAACGTGATCCAATGGCTGGCGTTAAATTGGCCGCGCTTAATGAGGGGATTATTGGTGCTGGCTTTGGTGCCGGTGCTGGCGGTATCGGTGGCCTTGCTAATCGCAATGTTGCTGACCGTGAACCTGCTAAAAACCCTGCTGCCGATCCTATTCGCGAAACCAACCCAACCGTAGCCGGTGCTATGGATGCAGACGCACAGCAAGCCGCTGATCGCCGTGCTGATGTTGATAATATGGCACAAGCTAGCCAGCAACCTAATTATGACCAACCCACAGCCGCCCGTCGCGCTGGCATGGGCGACTCGATGAATGCTGGCCGCTTTGGTGATGATGTTATCGCTCGTGACAACGCCATGAAGGGCCGCAGCTTTCCTACTGTGCCAGGACAATTCAATCAAAGCCCATTAGCGCAGGCAATGGATAACGTGCAGGGGCTTACCGACAATCGCCGCGAAGGTGAATGGTTACCGCCAGAAGGACAAGGCCGCAGCCCTGTTACTGGGCTATTAGCAGCGCCATTTATCGACGGAGAAAACCTCAACCGCCAGCGCACGCGCGATACAATGGCAGCGCAGCCAACCAACCTTATCGGTAAGTCAGATACTATTTTTGGTACAGACGGCAGACCTATGCAAGCAGCACAGCAATTTGCCGACCAAGTCACCCGCGATAACGCCAAAAAGCCGCTTGTCATAGAGGACAAGGGTATTATCTTTGCGCCTGATAACTTCTCACCTCAATCGCAGGGCGTTAATGTTAAAACCAATAACACGCCATTTGCGTCAGCTAAAGAGGCGTTGGCCAGCAAGAATGCGCGCATTGCTAAGCGAGAAGGTGCGCAGGTTGAAGCGGTTAAGCTAGATAGCGGCTTTGGTTGGCGCGTAGTGCCAAAGCGTGATTCTCAGAATGCAGATCAGGCAGCTAATAAGGAATACGACGGTGCAAGTCCTGAACCTGTTACGGCCTCGCCAGTGGCAACGGACGCCAAGGTGCAGCCAGCAAAAAAGCCTGACGCCGATACCCCTGACGCCGATACCGAAGAATCACCAACCAAGCGCAAGGTGTTGGGGTTGGCCGTGGATGAAGCCAGCATTGATGAATTGACCATTAGTGATGATGTGCCACAATTTAAATCAGGCGCAAACAGCAATGGTGTGGTTGAGCCGCTTGGTGGTAAGTTTGAGCGTACCGGTGTGGCGCCTATTCAAGTATGGGTGCGCAGCGATGGCCGCAAAGAGGTGATCAGTGGTCGGCATCGTTTGGACTTAGCGCGTCGCAGTGGTGAAAAAACCATTCCGGCGCAGTATCACTATGAAGCGGACGGCTTTAGTCAACTGCAAGCTGCAGCGCTAGATGCCACACTTAACATTAGAGAAGGTCAAGGCAAGGTAAAAGATTATGTCGACTTCATTCAAGCAACAACCCCCACTCAAGAAGAAGCAAACGCACAAGGACTTTTGGCGCGAGCAACGGGAAAAAGGGCTTACTCAATCGCAACTAAAGGATCTGATGCGCTCATTACCGCCCACCGAAACGATGTAATCACTGATGAAGCAGCTACGCGCATTGCCGACGCTGCTCCAAACAATGAAGCCCTGCAAGCCGTAGGCATTAAATCTATTCAAGAAGGTCGCAGCATAGGTGTGGCTGAAAACATGGTGAAAGCGGTCAAATCAATGACTAGCGAAACCCAGCAGCAAAGCGGCGACTTGTTTGGATTCGATGATAGCGCAATGCGTGAAGCAGAAGCTCTCGCCCGTAAAGCCAACAGTAAGCAATCTGATATTCAGCGTACCTTGAGCGCCGTACAAGGTGCCGCAAAACGTCCCGATCTCGCCGCGAAAGAAGGGGTTGATGTTAAAGACCCGAAAGCTGTTAACGCGCGCATTGAGCAGCTTAAGCAACAAAAACAGCAATGGGATAACTGGCACACCAATCCCGCATTGGTGGCCGAGCTCAAGGGTGAGTCATTTGATTTAGCGCAAGAAACCGAAAGCGATCGAGCGCAGCGTGAGTCCGAATCTCAGAAAGAGGCAGAGACTAAACGCCAACGCGACAATGCCAGAACACAGATGTTTGAGGCTGATCGGCAGGTGGATAGTTTTACGCTCACCGGCTCAAATCGTGACGCTGATGTAGCGATGGCTGCTGGCCAAAATGATATGTTTAGCCAGCCGACGGTCAAGCCAACCAAGCCAGAAAGCAAGCTTGATAACTTAGCCGACTCTATCAGCGATAAACAACGTGCTGCAGCAGAAAAGCTAAAAGCATTGCTCGCTAAAAAGAAAGGCACTCTGAATAGTGGCATCGACCCTGAAATCATGGTGGCCGTTGCAGAAGTTGGCGCGTTATCGCTGGCCAATGGCGCGGTTAAGTTTGCACAGTGGGTACGTGATATTCTAAACGTGACACGCGCAATTGGTATACAAGACGAAGATGTTACACCATTTTTAAAAGAAGCTTATGGCGCAATCGCTTACAACCCTGATCGCTATGAGATTAGTGATAATATTGCTGATAATATGGACAGCCCGAGAGCTGTTGCTAAACTTGAATTAAGCCAGATTTTGGCAGAGGTTAACCAAGATGCTGAACGTACCGCAGGAAATCCGCAATCAAATCGCCTTAATAGGTCCGATGCAGACCAGCGCAATGACCAAGATCTTCAACGAGAAGGACGAGGACAAAGCAGATCAGATGTTAATGACCCTAGCACAGCAACAGGCAGGGGAGAAGCTGGCGCCAGCGTGGGCGACAGTGTACCCACTGTTAACCGAAAATCCAGCAATCAGTCGGTTCGCCATGACAAACCCAGAGTATCAGATGCTGTTACCGGAAGTATTGACAGTGCAGCAAGCCTGCCAGATAGCACAGGTGGACTTTTCGCTGAACAAAATCGACATGAAGCGCCTAGCGTTAAGCTTAGCAGCGCGCCTTCCCTAACCAAAAAAGTTAGCCTTAACGCCTTTCAAACCATCACCTCAGCCGATAAGTCACAAATTAAAAACCAAATGCCGTTTTTATCAGACGGCCAAGTTGACGATGTAGTGTTTGCAGAAAAGCGCCTCAGCAAAGAAGATGGCTATGGCGTGCTGTTTACCAACGGCACAGGCACAGGGAAAACCTTTACTGGGCTTGGGGTGGTAAAGCGTGCCGTTGAAAGCGGTAAGGGCCGAATTTTAATTGCAGTGCCAAAGCAAGCCATTGCCGATGCCTGGGTAAAAGCCGGTAAACAATTTTTTGATTTGACGGTTAACCCATTAGAGAGCACCAAGGATGCAGGCCAAGATGTAGTTGTGACTACCTTTGCCAACTTGAGCGCCAATGACGCATTGCTACACCATGACTTTGACATGATTGTGCTCGATGAAGCGCATTATCTATCATCAAGTGCTGACGGCAAAGTGACTGGCGTACTCACGCGGATCAGAGCGTTAGCGAAAAAGCCAGGTTACGGGTCCACCATTGTAAAGGCCACGAATCCAGACAGCATTATGGACCGATTAAACGAGGCGCGTGAAGAACGCGAACGTATTAAGGGCCTGATTGATAGCGGTCGTGCCGATGGCAATATGGTGAGCAGCCAAGATAAAATTATCGATAAGTTATGGCAAGAGTTCTACGCCCACGTTAAAGAAGTCGATGCACGCCTTGCTAACACTGCGCCCAAAGATATGCCGCGCGCATTAATGCTAAGCGCGACCCCATTTGCCTATGAAAAGAACGTCACATTAGGCCAAGGTTTTTTGTTTGACTGGAACGAGGGTAAGGGCGACAACAGCGGCAGCGGTTATAACAGTGGCGATAACTTTGATCAGTTTATGATGCAGCACTTTGGTTATCGCATGCGTTATAACAAGTTGACAGAACCCGACGCGAAAGTAGACCGCTCGTTAATGCAACGCGCCTTTAATGCTTGGCTTAAGAAGCAAGGCGTGCTTTCAGGGCGTGCGCTTGATAGCGATTTTGATTATGACCGCAAGTTTATCTTGGCCGAGAGTCGTATCGGGCAGCGTGTTGATGAAGCTATTGAATGGCTATGGGACAAGGCCGCTAACATGCAGGTTGACTCGCCAGACGATGACAGCTCAGGCAAGTTTCGCGATCTCATTATCGGCAAAAACTTCCACTACCAATCCCGCATGTACTTTCTTGAAGCCATTAAAGCAAGAGAGGCCATTGCGACCATTCAGGCGAATTTAGATCTTGGTCGTAAAGTCGTCGTCATGCACGACTTTAACAAAGGCGGCGCAGTTAACCCGTTTAGAGTGAATGTGCCAGAAGAAATGCGTGCCATTCATAATGAGTTCAAGCAGCAATTTGCAGATCTTATTAATGCCTTTGACTCTTTGCCGTCGGCTATCGAAACCTTAACAGCCGCATTCCCTGATGCGTCAGTGTATAACGGCAGCGTATCAGCAAAAAATCGCATTAAGATGCAAGACGACTTTAACCGTGACACAGCAGATAGCGCCAAGCTATTGATTGCTCAAGGGGATGCAATGCGCGAGGGGGTATCTATTCACGATACCAGCGGCAAGCACCAGCGCGTGTTGATTCATTTAGGTATGCCAACAAAGCCAACCGCCGCCATTCAGCAAGAGGGCCGCATTTATCGGACAGGTCAGGCGAGTGACGCGCTGTTTAGATACTTAACCATTGGCACAAACTGGGAGCGGTTTGCGTTTGCGAGCAAGATTGCCACACGCGCGTCGACTGCAGAAAACTTGGCAATGGGTGACGGAGCTCGCGGATTGAAACAGGCATTTATTAGTGCTTACGAAGAAGCTGATGCTTACCCGCCAAGCGTTGATGAAGGTAAGGGAGGGAAAGCCGCCGATGCAGCAATGGCTAATGTGTTAACTCCATGGGATTTAGCTAAGGCGCTATATTTTGGTACTAAAAAGTATGGTAGCGGACGCAGTTCAGCGCGTGAAGGGACGGATTACTTTGCGACGCCTGAGCCGGTTGGCCTGAAAATGGTGGCATTTTTGGATCCAAGAGGGGGCGATAAACTGCTAGAGCCTAGCGGCGGCCATGGGGCAATAGCACGCTGGTTCCCTGAAAATACCGAAAACCGATCAATTGAACAGTCCTCTGAGTTGGCAAGTCGATTGTCACTAAACTTTGACGGCGATGTGATAACCGGCAGCTTTGAAAATCACAACATCATTAACAAATACGATGGTATTGCCATGAACCCGCCGTATGGCGTGGGTGGCAAAACGGCGGCAGAACACGTTGAGAAAGCCATGAACCATTTGCGCAATGGTGGCCGCATTGTCGCGCTGATCCCAACCGGACCCGCTGCAGATAAAAAGTTTGATAAGCTGCTGTATGAGTCAGACGCCGCCAAAGATATTTATCAAGTCGCTAATATCATCTTACCAAAAAGCACTTTTGAGCGTGCAGGCACCAGCGTTGCTACACGTATTCTTGTGCTTGAGAAGCAAACCGATCCAGACAAAGTAAACAAGATACACACTCATAGCACGATGGATTACTCGAACCTAGAAAGTAACGAGGCATTGTTTAGCAGGCTAGAGGATCTTGATCTAGGCGAGCGTACTGCACCGCGCGCAGAGGAAGTTTTTGCAAGCACTAATGATACCTTGAGTGCTGACAAGCAAAAAACCATTATCGCGCCAGGCGACGCAGTGGCAAACGATAGTGTGCATAAGATGAACTCGAAGCATACTAAGTCAGGTGATGATCTGTTTGTGGTGAACTTTGACGCCGACATGGGGGATAACTACAACGCTTACAGTGAGCTGGCAAAAGCGAATGGTGGCTTTTATGTGCGCGCCATGATGCGCCATTATTATAAGCCCGCAGACGGTAAATCTGTGCCAGGTAAGCCGACATTTGTATTTAAGAGCGATTTGGATCGTGAGGCGTTTATGCAGGCTATCGCACCCGCGAGTGAAAGCAACGCTAAGCCAGACAGCGATATTACCGATGGTTTACTGTTTAGCAAAACCAACAGCAAGGGTAAAAACAAAGGTGCGCGCTTATTCAGCCAAGCCGAAGCCCAACGCGCGGTTGATGATGTGCTAAAACGCTTATCCGGTGCTGCTGGGATCAGGGTAAACCTGTTCACCTCACAGGATGAATTTTTATCACGCTTCAACGTGCCAGCCATGGCAATGGAGGGACAAACCATTTACGGCGCCTATGATGACAGGCGCAACTCAGCGTATTTAATTTTAGATAACTTCAGCTCGATTGATGAATTACGTTCAACGCTAGTGCACGAGGTTTTAGCGCACGGTGGCTTGCATACCGTGATCGGCGCGCAAAAGTACCAGCAGTTTATTAATAAGCTTAACTCTAGCCGCAGCCGCAAAGAGTTTAAGGAGCTTTGGGCCCGTATCGATAAAGATTACGCTGGCGCAAGTGATGCCGTGAAAGCAGAAGAAGTTTTTGCCAACTTTGTGCAGAACCAACCGGAGCGCGGAACGGCTAAAGCGTGGTGGTTCGAGTTAACCAAATGGCTGCGCCGTCAGCTTGAAGGCTTTGGGATCATCAAGTCCAATATCACCCGCAATGAAATGGAAGATATGATGGCCTCGATTGTGCGTGGCTTCAAGAATCGCAAATCACGTATGGATAGGGCAAATAAAGTGCTTGATGCACGCGATGAGGCACCTACTGATATTCTATTTAGTAAAACTACCACGGCACCAGATGATCGCACCGCTAAGCAAAAGCTGGGACTAGAGGAAGAAGCAGCGCAAACGCTCAAAGAGAAGATCACCGAGAACTACCGCAATACCGCCGACACGCTTAAGCAATCCAGCTTTTGGAGCCGCTTAAATGAGGGCGTTTTTGACGGGCTACACGGTATCAAAAAAGCCGAGGAAGCGGCAGGCATTACCGATCCAAATAAGATGGGTTATGTGTCTGCCCGTTTAGCGTCTGGCTTATCGGATGTGCTGCATGGCGTATTTCACTACGGCGCGCCCATGTGGAAAGACGGCATCATTCAGCGCAAGAAGGACACTAAGGGCTTGCTTGAAGTGTTCGGCATGTTGCCAGATGGCGAGCTTAATAACTGGCTTGCATGGATGGGTGCTAACCGCGCCAAGCAACTTAAAGCGCAGGGTCGCGAGAATAACCTATCTCAAGCCGACATTGACGAACTGCTAGCCCTTGCCGATGGTAAAGAAAAGCTATTCGAAGAAGTGCGCACCGAATACAACAAGATTAACAGCGCTGTGCTCGATGTGGCTCAAGGCGCGGGATTAATCAGTGAGGCCCAGCGCAGTGGCTTTGATGAAGAATATTATGTGCCGTTCTTCCGCGAGCAAGATGTTGATCCAGAAATGCAAGATATTGCCTCGATGGTAACTGCGCCATTCACCAAGAAAGGCATTGCCGGCCAGAGCGCGAAAATCAAAACGCTCAAAGGAGGCAGTCAGTCCACTAAAGACTTGCTCGAAAACATTATCTTGCGCCAATCAACTATGCTCGACGCTGCCCTTAAAAATAAGGCAATGCTTGAAGTGTCTGACAATTTAGACGGCACTCAGTTTATGACGCAAGTGGATAGCCCTGAGTTTGCCAAGCTTTCGCAACGCGAGCTTAACAGTATTCAGCGAGTTAAAGTGATGCGCGACGGCCAAGCTGTGGCCTATGCCGTTACTGATCCGGCATTATTGCGCGGGTTAATTGCGGTGAATGATGTGGGTAGCCAAGCGTTATTTAATCGCATGGGCCGGAGCGCCAAGCGTTTCTTAACTACTGGCGTTACGCTGTCGCCAGACTTCATCTTTAAAAACTTTATCCGCGACGCGGCGCATGCGTGGATGATCAACAAGGATGATTTTAAGTTTGGCACAGACTCAATCAAAGGTTTAAAGAAAGCCTTTAAAGAAGATGAAGCCTATCGGGACTTGATATTCAGCGGCGCAGCGTTCCAAGGCGGGTATGTTCACGGCGCGGATCCAGAAGCAGCAGCACAGCAAATACGCCGCGCACTGAGCAAGAAGGGCTTAAGTGATAAGCAAATCAACAGCTATATGGGAACATTGGTAACGAGCGGCAAAGCGCTGATTGAAAAGTACCGCAACGCCAGTGATAAAGTAGAGAACGCCAACCGGCTATCAACTTACGAGGCGAGTTTAGCCGCGGGCAAGTCGCGCCGCCAAGCCGCCTTTGAAGCCAAAGATTTAATGGACTACGCGATGAAGGGCAACTTTGCCTTAATCAGTACCATGATCGACTTTTTACCCTTCTTCAATGCACGCTTGCAAGGTATGTACAAATTAGCCAGGGCATCGGCTGCTGGTGAAAATGACAAAGTGCTTAAAGTGCTATCGGCAAATTTGGCGATGAAAGGCATTAAGGTGGCCGCGTTCTCGCTGGCACTTGCTGCGATGAATGATGACGATGACCGTTATAAAGAGTTACCGGACTGGGACAAGGACGCTAACTGGCATTTCTGGGTAGGTGAAGATCACTTCCGTATTCCTAAGCCGTTTGAACTCGGCGTGGTATTCGGGACTTTACCGGAACGTTTATTCGGCTTTGGCACTGGCTCGCAAACGGGCAGCGACCTAGGCCGAGCCACAGCTCACGCCGTGTTTAATACCATGGCGTTAAACCCCATACCGCAAATCGCTTTGCCAGTCGTTGAGGTAATGACAAATAAGTCATTCTTTAAAGATGCACCTATTGAGGGAATGGGCGACGAGCAGCGTATGCCAGGTGATCGCTATAACGCTTACACCAGTGATATTGCTCGCGAGTTGGGCCAACTGTTCAATGTTAGCCCTAAGAAGATTGAACATTTGGTTAATGGCTATGCCGGTACGCTCGGCGGCTATGTGCTGGCTATGTCAGACATGATGGCGCGCCAAATGCTTGGCATTGAAAAAGCAGAAACGCCTATTAGCCGTTACCCTGTGATCAAGGCATTTTACGGTGGCGATGCGCCGGCTGGTAGCACTTATTATCAAGCTGAGTTTTACAAGGCGCTCGATGCCGCTAACCAAGCCTATGGCAGTTATAAGCGCGCAGCCGAAGAACGAGACTCAAGCAGGATCATGGGCGTTCTTGAAGATAACCGCGATAAGCTGGGTGTGCGCATTGCGCTTAACCGCGTGCAGCGCCAAGTTTCGGCGCTGGGTAAGCAAGCTGAAATGGTCAATAACTCGAGTATGAGTGCCAGCGAAAAACGCGAAAAACTGGATGCCATTACCCGCCAGAAGAACGCGATTTATCAAAGAGCGTACATTGGTTTTAATTTAAGGGAATGGTAAAACAAAAAAGCCGGCACGCTATTTAGGCATGCCGGCTTTTTATTTGCAGATGGAAAAAAAGAAAAGTTTTGTTCCACATTACCAGCCTAGTGCCGTTCCTATAACGAGCAGCACAAGTGCAAGCAGTCCAATCCCTGCAAATAAACCTTCCTGATCCTGCCTCCATCCCCGCGCTTTCTTACCGCCCACATCAAACATATAAAGCCCGATGCAGATGATCGGCAGGCCAAGCAGCCAGCTAATATTCTCGCCAGCGGCATAACCTATGATAACTAAAACTAGCATGGCGATTAGGTGCATAGAGTCCCTTAAAAATAAAACCCGCCTAGAGTATAGGCGGGGATCGGTTGGTTATGTGCCGCCATCGTCTAGGCCAATTACTCGCTGACGGGGGAGTTTACCCCCTTTGTGGCTTTCGCCAGACACATTCGGTTGGTTACTTATGAGCCATGGTTTCGAACCATGAGATAGCTTCTATGGTCTGCTAGGCTATCCTCTGCATATTTCCCGAGTCCATTTACCCACAATGGCAGTATCACTCATAAATAACCATGCGAATGCTTGCAGACCTTCCAGCCTGCGTGGTGATTTCGTGTTGCTAGGAATCAACCTTAAATCACTAGGCGGGATCGACTGCTACGGAGCCGCCTCATTATTCCGTAACAATCAGACCGATTCACTCCGTCACCGAGTCACGCCGACATATGTACAATAACAAGTTTGCCTTTACGAAAATCTATTGCAAGGTGATTTTTGCGCGCGATTTTTTTAGAGTGATTCTGCTATACTCCGCGCCAAGCAGTTAAATGAAAAATCATTACTTTTAGTTTTGTGTACAAGCCTGTGTACAAACTATCTGAATCACGAGTAAGACGAACTAAATATGTCTAATGAAATCAATAAGCGCCGCACTTTTGCAATCATATCGCACCCCGACGCGGGTAAAACAACCATTACCGAAAAAGTGCTGTTATTCGGAAACGCTTTGCAGAAAGCGGGTACGGTTAAAGGCAAAAAATCGGGTCAGCATGCTAAGTCTGACTGGATGGAAATGGAGAAAGACCGTGGTATTTCTATTACTACGTCTGTCATGCAATTCCCCTATGGTGGCGCCCTTGTTAACCTACTCGATACGCCTGGTCACGAAGACTTCTCTGAAGATACTTATCGTACTCTGACGGCTGTAGACTCCTGTCTGATGGTCATTGACTCTGCAAAGGGTGTAGAAGACCGTACCATTAAGTTGATGGAAGTGACACGTCTGCGTGATACGCCGATTGTGACCTTTATGAACAAACTCGACCGCGATATCCGTGATCCTATTGATCTAATGGATGAAGTCGAAAGCGTGCTGAATATTGCCTGTGCACCTATTACTTGGCCTATTGGCAGCGGTAAAGAGTTCAAAGGTATTTACCACATACTGCGTGATGAAGTGGTCTTGTATCAAGGCGGTATGGGACACACGATCCAAGAGCGTCGTGTAATTAAAGGCATTAATAATCCTGATCTTGAGAAAGCGATTGGCAGTTATGCCGCTGATTTGCGCAATGAGATGGAATTAGTGCGCGGCGCGTCGCATGAATTTGACCATGCGGCTTTTTTGAAAGGTGAGTTGACCCCAGTATTTTTTGGTACTGCTTTAGGTAACTTCGGTGTGGACCATATTCTTGACGGTATCGTTGAGTGGGCACCTAAGCCACTTCCTCGCGAAAGCGATGTGCGAGTGATCATGCCTGACGAAGAAAAATTCACCGGTTTTGTATTTAAGATCCAAGCAAACATGGATCCTAAACACCGTGACCGTGTCGCCTTTATGCGTGTTTGTTCAGGCCGTTACGAGCAAGGCATGAAAATGCACCATGTGCGTATTGGTAAAGATGTTAACGTTAGCGATGCATTGACCTTTATGGCGGGCGATCGTGAGCGTGCTGAAGAAGCTTACCCTGGCGATATCATCGGTTTACATAACCATGGCACTATCCGTATTGGCGATACGTTTACCCAAGGTGAAAAATTCCGTTTCACTGGCGTACCTAACTTCGCCCCTGAAATGTTCCGCCGTATTCGTCTGCGCGATCCGCTTAAACAGAAGCAGCTCTTAAAAGGCTTAGTACAGTTATCTGAAGAAGGTGCTGTACAAGTATTCCGCCCAATTGATACTAACGATTTGATTGTTGGCGCTGTGGGTGTACTGCAGTTTGAAGTGGTTGTTGGTCGTCTGAAGAGTGAATATAACGTCGAAGCTATTTACGAAGGTATTAGCGTGTCGACAGCTCGCTGGGTTTATTGTAAGGATGAGCGTAAGCTTGAAGAGTTCCGCCGTAAGTGTAGTCAAAACTTAGCACTCGATGGTGGCGATAACCTAACCTATATTGCACCAACTATGGTTAACCTTAATCTTTCGATGGAAAGATATCCTGATATTGAGTTTGCGAAAACCCGCGAACACTAATAGGGTTCGGTTTAGAATAGTTGTTGAAATGGCGGTGAATTCACCGCCATTTTTGTATCTAATGAAAACTAAAAATCGGTTCTGGATGTAAATGATGGCGAATTGGATCACAAAAACATGGCAGGCTTATATTCATTGGTGCGACCGAATGGGGCTGACACCTGAAAATCGTCGCTGTTGCATGCCGCGCCTTGAAGATCCTCCATTAGCGGTAAAATGCGCTAAAGCTTTGGTGGTTGACGCAACGGTATCACCACCCGAACTTCATTCAATTGGTAAATCGACCGCAGAGTGAGGAATTTGCTGTGATTGATACCCACGCCCATTTGGATTTTGCTGAGTTTGATGTTGACCGCGACAATGTGGTGTTGCGAATGCACAGTGTTGGCGTAGATAATCTGATTATTCCTGGTGTGTCCCCGCGGCACTGGCACAAACAGCTTGCCGTTGCAGAACAATACCAAACTTATTTTGCCCTCGGTATTCATCCTTGGTTTTGTCCAGAGGATGTTGATGCTGGGATCTTAGCATTAACATCTCAAGTTTCGGCGTTACTAGAATGTCCTCGCTTTGTTGCTATTGGTGAATGTGGCTTAGATAAGCTCTATTCCTCAACCTGGTCTCAGCAGCTCGCATTTTTTGAGGCACAATTAGCTTTAGCTAAGTCCGTTAATCTGCCAGTTATTATTCATAGCGTAAAAGCACATTTAGAGGTTTTAGGGTGTTTGAAAAAGTATCAATTGCCTAGAGGCGGTGTGATACATGCTTTTTCTGGCAGTACTGAAATTGCACTGGAATATATCAAATTAGGTTTTAAGCTGGGAATTGGTGGTTTGATTATGAACCCTAATGCCAAAAAATTGCTCAAAACTGTCAGCGAATTACCACTTCAGCACTTCATACTTGAGACTGACTCTCCTGCAATGACACCGATAAATGTTACTGAAAAACGTAACCAGCCTGCTAACCTTGTTCTTTTTATAGACAAAATTGCCAATTTGCAAAAAAAATCAAGTGTTCTAATATCAGAACACTTGGTGTCGAATGCAATGCAACTGTTTGACCTTTAGCTGTTTTTAAATAAACAGGTGTAGGTCGCACTAGCATTCTGCACTAAGCGATTGAAATTAAACTCCAAAAATATGATCAAAACGACGATTTTCGACTTTGCCTCGGGTATAATCTGACTCGGAAATAGGTTGATTAACAACATAATTAAAAAGTGTTAACAATAGGGTGATGGTTAATGGATATATTAATGAGTTTAGTAGGGGTGGTCACCCTACTTGCGATAGGTTTCCTCCTATCGAATAACAAAAAAGCAATTAATTTACGTACAGTGGGTGGCGCGTTAGCTATCCAAGCTGCCTTCGGTGGTTTTGTACTGTATGTTCCAGTTGGTAAAGACATTCTGAAAGGGATGTCTGATGCGGTTTCTAGCGTTATTGGTTACGCACAAAACGGTATCGGTTTCCTGTTTGGTGATTTAGCTAACTTCAAACTTGGCTTTATCTTCGCAGTTAACGTGTTACCCGTTATTGTGTTCTTCTCTTCTCTGATTGCGGTTCTATATTACTTAGGCGTTATGCAGTGGATCATCCGTATCATCGGTGGTGGTTTACAAAAGGCATTGGGCACAAGCCGTACTGAATCTATGTCAGCAACTGCTAACATCTTCGTTGGTCAGACTGAAGCCCCATTAGTGGTTCGCCCATTCATTCCAACTATGACGCAGTCTGAACTGTTTGCGATCATGGTGGGTGGTTTGGCATCAATCGCGGGTTCAGTATTGGCTGGTTACGCGCAGATGGGTGTACCTATCGAATACTTAGTTGCCGCTTCATTCATGGCAGCACCAGGTGGTCTATTAATGGCTAAACTGATGCACCCTGAAACTGAAGCTGCTAAAAATGACATGAGCGATTTACCAGAAGATCCTGACAAACCAGCTAACGTATTAGACGCCGCTGCTGCAGGTGCTTCATCTGGTATGCATTTAGCCTTAAACGTAGGCGCTATGTTGTTAGCCTTCGTTGGTTTGATCGCTATGGTCAACGGCATTATTGGTGGTGTGGGTGGTTGGTTTGGCGTTGAAGGTTTAACACTTGAACTGATCCTTGGCTATGTGTTTATGCCATTAGCATTCCTTATCGGTGTGCCTTGGAATGAAGCATTAGTAGCAGGTTCTTTCATCGGTCAAAAGATCATTGTTAACGAATTCGTTGCTTACTTAAACTTTGCTCCATATATCTCTGATGCTGCCACTACTTGTACAGCGGTTGCTGCTGAAGTTGTTAAAGGCCTGCCGTTATGCGTTGCTGAAACTCAAGCTGTGATGACTCATAGAACACAAGCGATTATTTCGTTTGCTCTGTGTGGTTTCGCTAACTTGTCTTCAATCGCGATTTTGCTTGGTGGTTTAGGTGCTATGGCTCCTAACCGTCGTCATGATTTAGCTACAATGGGTATTCGTGCGGTTATCGCCGGCTCTTTAGCTAACTTAATGAGCGCAACGCTTGCTGGTTTGTTCTTAGCTATCTAAGTAGCAACAGCTGGGGGAAACCCCACTAACTGGGTCCTGACCATGCAGGGCAGGGCCTAAGTTAATTCAACCATTTTCCAGTAGTGATTCCTGTAGTGAATAGTTTCTCCAATTGAAAAACACAGAATGCAACTGAAGTGTAGCTGTCATTCTGTCTTAAATGTCGTGAGCCTACGGTTACGTTAATTAATCGTAATGCAGAAGTCGCGACTTTGTTCACAATTAAGAATTTTGTGTTTGTGATTTTACGCTAGATTATTGAGATTTTTTTTAATCTAGGTAGAATGCGAACGCCACAAAAAGAACGCTACCCTCGATGGTAGCAAACAAGATAAATGGGGTTGATGATGAAAAACGTTAAAACTTTAGCTTTAGCCGCTACTGCAGTAGCAGCAATCTCTGGCAACGCATTTGCTGCTGATCGTACTGATCTTCACGGTACTGATTACAAGTGGATGCAGTTCAACGCTATGTACTCTATTGGTGAAAAGCCAGATAACCCAGCAACAGGCGATCAACACAACTACTTAGAAATGGAATTCGGCGGTCGTTCTGGCGTATTCGATCTATACGGTTATGTTGACGTATTCAACTTAGCAAACCAATCAAGCAGCAACGGTGACAAGAACCCAGGTTCTGGCACAAGCAAAATTTTCATGAAGTTTGCTCCACGTGTGTCTATCGATGCTTTGACTGGTAAAGACTTATCTTTTGGCCCAGTTCAAGAAGTTTACTTCTCTACTCTGTTCAACTGGGACGGTCTGAATGGTGAAGGCGTTAACTCTTCATTCTGGGGTGTTGGTGCTGATGTAAACGTGCCTTGGTTAGGCAAAACAGGTATGAACCTATATGGTTTCTACGACCTGAATGCTAAAGAGTGGAACGGATATCAGTTCTCTGCTAACTGGTTCAAACCTTTCTACTTCTTTGATAACAAGAGCTTCCTGTCATTCCAAGGTTACATCGATTATCAATTCGGTGCAGATGAAGACCAAGCTGCTTTCGTACCAAAAACGTCAAACGGTGGTAACATCTTCTTCGGCCTATACTGGCATTCAGATCGTTATGCTCTGGGCTATGGCTTGAAAGGCTTCAAAGACGTTTATCTGTTAGAAGATGGTGCTGGTGCTCTAGCTCTAGAATCAACAGGTTGGTCACACTACCTGTCAGCAACTTACAAGTTCTAATCTCTTGTAATTATTGCTTGTTGGAGCCGCATTATGCGGCTCCATCTTTAGTTTTACCATGAGTCTTTATCTAAGCCTATTAGGCTAACAAGTGGGTTTATATAAAGGTTTGTGTTTTTCTCGCGCTAAAATGGATTTTTCGCGGAAAAGTAGGAGCAAGATTTTATTCGTATCCTCTCTTCCGGTCTTCAAGGATTCAAGTCGTGGTCACTTATAAGTTATTTTAAGTGTCAGGATGCCTATTGCTCTTTATGACTTAGGCAAGATTGAATACCTACAACAAGGTAGTTTGTACAAGCAAATTACTCGGCACCGCCTGAAGGCCCGGCCATATAAAAATAATCAAAATAATGCCACCTCTCAAGCGTTGCTTTTATGCGACTGATTTCTATTCATTTAATTTTTATTTTGGAGAGCTATTATGACTGATTTAAAAAAAGCAGCACAACGCGCCATTGAGTTAATGGACTTAACGACTTTGAATGATGACGACACAGATCAAAAAGTGATCGACCTGTGCCACAAAGCGAAAACGGCTGCGGGCAATACTGCCGCTATCTGCATTTACCCACGTTTCATCCCGATTGCACGCAAGACGTTAGATGAAATCGGTGCTGAAGATATCCAAATCGCCACTGTGACTAACTTTCCCCATGGCAATGATGACATTGCCATTGCTGTGTTAGAAACTCGCGCCGCCGTTGCCTATGGTGCTGACGAAGTTGACGTGGTATTCCCATACCGCGCACTGATGGAAGGCAATGAAACAATTGGTTTTGAATTAGTTAAAGCCTGTAAAGAAGCCTGTGGTGAAGTCTTGTTAAAAGTCATCATCGAATCTGGCGTGTTAGCTGATCCTGCACTTATCCGCCGTGCATCAGAGCTTTCAATCGATGCAGGTGCTGACTTTATTAAAACCTCTACTGGTAAAGTGCCTGTAAACGCCACACTTGAAGCCGCTGAAATCATGTTAACTGTGATTAGCGAGAAGAATACACAAGTAGGCTTCAAGCCTGCCGGTGGTGTGCGTGATGCTGCACAAGCGGCTGAATTCCTTGGTGTTGCTGAGCGTATTTTAGGTGCTGAATGGGTTTCACCACGTACCTTTAGATTTGGTGCTTCAAGTTTACTAAACAGCTTGTTACACACACTAGAATTAGCTGATG
Organism: Shewanella sp. SW32; assembly: GCF_025653365.1. Taxonomy (NCBI): domain Bacteria; kingdom Pseudomonadati; phylum Pseudomonadota; class Gammaproteobacteria; order Alteromonadales; family Shewanellaceae; genus Shewanella; species Shewanella sp. SW32. The sequence goes on from NZ_JAKKSJ010000021.1 coordinate 17,691, forward strand.
CGCCTAAGCCGACTCAAGGCTATTAATTGCAAACTATCGCTGATTAATACTATCAGCGTATAGCGAGCCTAATTAAGTGTGACCTAAATCTATTTGGCAAACTCAAAACTTCGATAGTATGAACTTGTAATATTGCTACAGTTTTGATGTTTCATTGCAAAGATAAGCACTAGCGACAGGGTTGTTAGTGTCTATCTTGGAGGCAGTATCATGTTTCTAGCTCAAGAGATTATTCGTAAAAAACGTAATGGTTTAGCGCTAAGTTCCGCAGAAATACAGTTTTTTGTTCAAGGTATCACTACTAACGCAGTGTCCGAAGGCCAGATTGCCGCATTAGGCATGGCTGTGTACTTTAATGACATGAACATGGATGAAAGAATCGCTTTAACAACAGCGATGCGTGATTCTGGCACTGTACTTAATTGGCAGTCATTGGGACTCAATGGCCCTGTTATCGACAAACACAGCACTGGCGGTGTGGGTGATGTGATTAGCCTCATGCTTGGCCCTATGGCTGCGGCTTGTGGTGGTTATGTGCCTATGATTTCTGGACGTGGCCTAGGTCATACGGGCGGCACGCTCGATAAGTTTGATGCCATTCCGGGTTATCAAACTGAGCCATCAAGTGAATTATTCCGCAAAGTGGTTAAAGAAGTCGGTGTTGCGATTATTGGTCAAACAGGCGATCTCGTTCCTGCCGACAAACGTTTCTATTCTATCCGCGATAATACCGCCACCGTTGAATCCATTTCCCTCATCACAGCGTCGATTTTGTCTAAGAAATTAGCCTGTAATTTAGATGCGCTAGCGATGGATGTGAAAGTCGGTAGTGGTGCTTTCATGCCAACCTATGAAGCATCGGAAGAATTAGCTCGCAGTATTGCAGCTGTTGCTAATGGCGCGGGCACTAAAACGACAGCTTTGCTTACCGATATGAATCAAGTGCTTGCATCTTGCGCCGGTAACGCGGTTGAAGTGAAAGAAGCCATCGACTTTTTAACGGGTGCTTACCGTAACCCGCGTTTATATGAAGTCACTATGGGTCTTTGCGCTGAGATGTTGCTTCTGGGCGGTCTTGCAAGCAATGAAGCCGATGCTCGCGCTAAACTGAATCGTGTACTCGACAATGGTCGCGCTGCAGAACTCTTTGGCAAGATGGTGTCGGGTCTTGGTGGTCCAGTCGATTTTGTTGAAAACTACAATAAATACCTACCGCAATCACAAATTATTCGTCCAGTTTTTGCCGATATGAAAGGTTATGCCTATAGCATGGATACCCGTGAATTAGGTTTAGCGGTTGTGACCTTAGGTGGCGGCCGCCGTAAGCCCGGTGATGCACTAGACTATAGTGTTGGCTTAACTCAAGTGTGTGCTTTAGGCGATAAAGTAGATTCATCGACTCCGATTGCCGTTATCCATGCACAGTCTGAAGCCGCCTTCGCGGAAGCTGAACTTGCGGTGAAAAAAGCGATTCACATTGGTGAAACCGCTCCAGAAAAAACACCTGAGATCTATGCCTATATTCGTGCATCGGATCTTTAAGGAAGAATTATGAAACGTACCATTATTATGATGTTGGACTCCTTTGGAGTCGGTGCTTCTGCTGATGCAGCAAGCTTTGGTGATGTCGGTTCCGATACTTTTGGTCATATTGCTAAAGCATGCGCCGAAGGCAAAGCCGATATTGGCCGTGAAGGTCCGCTGAAATTACCTAACTTAGCGCGCTTAGGTCTAGGCCATGCGGCGATGGAAAGTACTGGCGCCTTTGCACCCGGTTTTGGCGATAATGTTGAGCTGATTGGTGCTTATGGTCATGCACAAGAGTTAAGTTCGGGTAAAGATACGCCGAGCGGTCACTGGGAGATGGCGGGCGTGCCCGTACTATTCGAGTGGGGTTATTTCAGCGAGCATCAAAATTCTTTCCCTAAAGAACTGACGGATAAGATCTTAGCCCGTGCAGGTCTGGATGGATTCTTAGGTAATTGCCATGCCTCAGGTACAACCATTTTAGAAGAGTTAGGCGAAGAGCACATGCGCTCTGGCAAGCCTATTTTCTACACCTCTGCTGATTCAGTATTCCAAATCGCTTGTCATGAAGAAACCTTCGGTTTAGACAATCTCTATCGTCTTTGCGAAATAACCCGTGAAGAGTTAGAGCCTTACAACATAGGTCGCGTCATTGCCCGTCCATTTGATGGTACTGGTCCAAGTGATTTTGCCCGTACCGGCAATCGTAAGGATTATTCGCTCGCGCCACCTGCAAAAACTGTACTCGATAAGCTGAAAGAGGCTGGCGGTGAAGTGGTGAGTGTAGGCAAGATTGCCGACATTTATGCTTACTGTGGTATCACTAAAAAAGTGAAGGCGAACGGCTTAGAAGCACTTTTCGATGCGACCTTAGCCGAAGTGAAATCTGCGGGTGATAACACTATCGTGTTTACTAACTTCGTTGATTTCGACTCTCACTACGGTCATCGCCGTGATGTTGCTGGCTACGCCAAAGGGCTGGAATATTTTGATGCCCGTTTGCCTGAAATGCTCGCATTATTAGGTGAAGACGATCTGCTGATTTTAACGGCGGATCACGGTTGCGATCCAACATGGCAAGGTACGGATCATACTCGTGAATATGTGCCAGTATTAGCCTTTGGCGCTGGATTGAAAGCAGGTTCTTTGGGGCGTCGTAAGAGCTTTGCCGATATCGGTCAATCTATTGCTAGCCACTTTAAGCTTGAACCTATGGCCTATGGTGAATCTTTCCTTTAGGCAAATTAGCATTTATTTCGATTTGGCGGCTGACATTTGCCGCCAGTAAACAAAGACTTAAGTCTTAATAAAATAAACAGGGGTTATTTCGATGGCAACACCACACATTAATGCTGTAGAGGGCGCATTCGCTGAGACAATGCTGTTTCCAGGCGATCCATTACGTGCAAAATATATTGCTGAAACATTCTTAGAAAATGTTGAGCAAGTGACTGATGTTCGAAACATGCTAGGTTTTACTGGTACTTACAAAGGTAAGCGTATTTCAGTAATGGGTTCTGGCATGGGTATTCCTTCATGCTCTATCTATGCAACTGAATTAATTCGTGATTACGGCGTTAAGAACCTGATCCGTGTGGGTACTTGTGGTGCGATCAGCACTGACGTTAAAGTACGTGACGTGATCATCGGTATGGGTGCATGTACTGACTCAGCGGTTAACCGTTTACGTTTTAAAGGCCAAGATTTTGCCGCTATCGCTAACTATGAGCTGATGAATGCGGTTATCGAATCTGCGAAAGCTCGTGGCACTAAAGTTCGCGTAGGTAACATTTTCTCTGCGGACCTGTTCTACACTCCTGATCCACAAATGTTTGACGTGATGGAGAAGATGGGCGTATTAGGCGTTGAAATGGAAGCGGCTGGTTTGTACGGTGTTGCCCATGAGTTTGGTGCGCGTGCCCTGTGCGTTGTGACTGTATCTGACCATATCCGCACCGGTGAAAAGACTTCTGCAGAAGAACGTCAAACCACATTCAATGACATGATTATCATGACATTAGAAGCGGCGATTACACTGTAACTGTGATTCTGTAAGAGTGTGCTACTGAAAAAAGGGTTCGCAATGCGAACCCTTTTTTATGCCAATTTTTAGCGGCTGTTCTATTCGACTTTGTTATTAATGGTTTGGTTATTAGAAATTGCTTGTTTAAGGCTTATCTAGAGCTTAGCTATCTAGGTGTAGTGATTTTCCTATCTATTGAGATCGAGATTAACCTGTTGAATCTGTGTCGAGATCGCTTGGCTCATTGAGCGTTTTTGGCGTCGAGGTTTCGGCCGCAGCGGCTGTCGCTTTAGTCGCATGTTTTACCCGGCGGACACTTTTAACTTTAGGTTTCATCTTTACAGGTGCCGCTTGAACCGCATCGTTTGTCGCGTTTTCAACTGCTGTATTATCCTGTAATTCCAATGATTTTTTTGACGTTTTTTCGGCCTTAGTTTGCACGCTGGTCTGAGTGAGCTTATCGGTATTTGCCTCTGTCACTGCTTTTGGCGCCTTAGTGGGTTTAGCCGCTTTTTCTTGTGGATTATCAGTGGTCGACACCAGTTGATCTTCGGTTAGCACTTGCGTCAAACCATCATTAACACTTTCTGATGGCTCTTCAGCTATGGATCGTTTCTTAGGTTTTTTCGGCGCTTGACGCAACTTAACCCTAAAGCGGCGGCGGTCGAAGTCGGCACGTTTGAAAGACAAAGAGCGTGAAAGCAACATACCAATCAAGCCTGCAACCAACAGCATGATTTGTTGTTGCTCCATGTTTAAATTATGGGCTTCTTTGATTTCATTGAAAAATAACTTGGTATCAAGCCTGACTTCGACATAACCTAGATTTTTCCCTTCTTGGATCACGGGCTCTACATAGGGAGGATATTTGCTTAGCAGCAAATTCATTTCTTCCGAGTCAGGATCAACTACATCCTTAGTGATGCTTTGAGCGAAGGATAGCCGCATGCCTTGGTCACTGAAGATGGCGGCGGACATCACCTTAGGATCTTCGACTAAAGCGCTGGCGAGCCATTGCAACTGCTCGTCATTTTGCAGTTGTAGCGCGGGCGCGGCACCATAAGCGGTTTGCTGTACCAGTAATCTGGCCATCTTTTGAGTTTGGGACTTTAGAAGCAGCTGACCTTGTAGTAGGCTTGTTTGCCACAATTGTACTAAGCCGAATATCAAGGCGAAGGCGGCGGCAATTTGGATCAGTCTACTGATTTTATGGCTTTTCTTTAGCCCTTTAAGATATAACACTTTGACCCTTAAAATGTAGAGCGCTTGCCTAATCATAATTGATTCTGAGTGAGCCCGATAGTTGGAGAATTTAAGTCCGATGGAAAGCTTGAACCAAGATGCGCTTTTTTTGTGGTTAGTCTCTGACCATTCCCCAAGGTTTGAACGCCAAGGGCAAGTGTTTGAACGTTATCAAGAGTCAGCAAACCCCGCTGGTGTTTCACGTGTGCGAATTATTTATCAAGATGCCGCGGTAGAGGCGACAATATCGGCCTGGATAGCGCAATTGCCTCAGTCTAACGTTATCGGTATCGCCCATATCGAACGCCAAGTTGGTTTACATTGTATCGAGTTGGCACTGGTAAATTTGCCTTCTCAGGCGCAGTTAGCGGCATTCCCGCAGTCTTTAGCTGAATTGCATGTCATCAATTTTGATTTGCCTTGCTTGAATCATCCCGGTTTATTAGTGATGGACATGGATTCAACGGCGATTCAGATTGAATGTATTGATGAATTAGCGGCCATGGCAGGCGTTGGCGAGCGCGTGGCGGCGATTACTGAACGTGCTATGCAAGGTGAGCTAGATTTTGAGCAGAGTTTGCGCCAGCGCGTGGCACAGCTTAAGGGCGCTGATGCCAGTATTATCACGACCTTGTGCGACAACTTGCCTTTGATGCCAGGGCTTGAGCCTATGCTTTTAGAGCTTAAATCCCATGGCTGGCGTTTAGTGGTGGCATCTGGCGGCTTTACGCCTTTTGTTGGCCATTTAAGGCTGCTGTTAAACTTAGATGCGGCCTTTGCTAATGAGTTAGTGATCACTGACGGTAAACTTGCGGGTGAAGTAACGGGTAAAGTTGTGGATGCGCAGTTTAAAGCAGATGTGGTTGAGCGTTGCAGTGAGCAGTGGCAAATTCCAAAAGGCCAAAGAGTCGCGATCGGCGATGGCGCGAATGATATTCCTATGGTGATGGCAGCGGATTTTGGTATCGCTTTCCATGCCAAACCTAAGCTGGCTGCGGCGGCGGATGCCAATATTCGCCATCTCGACCTGCGGGTTCTACCTTATCTGCTACAAATCTAGGTTATTCATTTATTTAAATATAAGTCTGGATAGAGACTGAGTTAGAGCAATGACTCTTGTCTTTTATTGATGAGCTGGTAGTTTAGGGATATTGATAAACTACCAGTGACTTATTTTGACTCAGCTCGCCCAAGGCTCAATTTCGACCATTTCACAGTCTTCAATCTACCTGCCGTACCGCGATGGTCAACTGCATCTACGCCAGTTATTACCGGCTGCGCCTGATTTTTCTAAGACGCCTATCCTCATGCTCCATGGCGCTATGTCTAACGGTCGGGTGTTTTATAGCCAGAGTGGCCGTGGTCTTGGTTGTTATTTAGCGAAGGCGGGATTTGTGGTGTATGTGCTGGATACTGCAGGAAGAGGGCTCAGCTTGCCTAAAATTGATCGTGATTTTACCTTAGGGCAGGGTGAAGTGATCCGCGAGCAGTTACCTTTAGTGCAGCAGGCGATTCTCGATTTACATCAAAAAGTCTGCCAAGAGCAGACGACTCATAAAGCCGTGGCGCCTTCGCAGGTGCATTGGTGTGCCCATTCATGGGGCGGTGTGTTGATGGCGAGTAGTTTGGCCCGATATCCTGATTTGCAGCAAAGCGTTCGTTCACTGCTTACTTTCGGTAGCAAACGGACAATTCGGGTTAAATCCTTCAAAAAGTGGTTAATGGTTGATGTTTTTTGGAATCGTTTAGCGCCAGGTTTAGCGATGGGACAAGGTTACCTCGCCGCCGATAAGCTGCGCATTGGTATGGACAATGAGAGCCGCGCCTCATTAGTTCAAAGTATCGATTGGGTGCGGGGCGATTGGATCGATCACGATGATAGATTTGATTATGCGAAAGCGGCAAAGCATGCTCATTGGCCACCGGCTTGGTTTATCTCAGGGCAAAACGATACTGTGTTGGGGCATCCAGAAGATGTGGCGGATATGGTCGTAGAGTGTGGTTTTAAACGGGTTAAATCGACGCTTCTCTCTAAGGATAATGGCTTTAAGCATGACTATGGTCATGCAGATATGCTGACGCATTTAGATGCCACCAGTGATCATTTTCCTAAGATAAGGGATTGGTATTTAAGTTTTGATCTGGCGGTATTGAACAATTAAGACTGCTTTTTATGAAGTACTGGGTATCTTAATTCGACTTCTTGGGTAATATCTAACAGTTCGCCGACACCAATCACACGCCATAACTGTTCTTCTAACTGCTTAGCTTTATGGTTTGCATGAATATTAATGTATTCCAATTCACGGCGTAGGTAGTTCATGTCTGGCTTCTCTGTCGCGCCGCGATAAATGCGTAGGGCGAGGAACCTGCCTAATGCTTTGCTCTGATTGATAAAGGTTATCTGTGCTTCGACATCACCGATTTCAGTTGCAAGAGTGCACTTTAAAAAGATTTTTCCGCGAGATTGACGAATTAACTGAATAAACACTTCAATAAAATCCATGTCCTGTTGAGGTTTCATTTGACGGATAGGTTCGAGAATATCTTGCTTAAAAAAACCGTCTTTTAGCAGTGGCGCTAAATTATATTGCAGGGTATCTGAGGTGCCCGCGGCAAAAATATCGCTGATCTCATCCTGTTGTGTACCAACGCCTAAACAAGCGACTTGGGCAGATTTTGTCGTTTTTTCAACAAAATAGGGCACAGAATGTAAATCATGCATCAAAATATTTTTTAAACCATCGGCAAGTTCTTTGATTTCACTATTGTTTTCGGTGAGTTGCTCTAATTTTTCTTTGTTATGGGCAATAAGTTTATTTAAAAATTCGACCCCAACATGGGGCGTATGGCCCATAACGGCGGTTAAATGCAAGGTTACACCATTCTTGCGGGTACGCACTAAGCGGTAGGGGAGGTTATCTAGCTGTGTTTTGCCTGCTATGGTTTGGAGCTTTGGGAAGCTTAACAGTAGTGGTTTATTTGATGAAAAATCGGCAGGATTATCCAAGGTTAATTGCATGCCTCGGCTAGAAATATCTAAAGTAATGCCCGTGGCTTTGTGCTTGTCTTGAGTCACATTAACTAAGGTTTTAAAGGCGAAACGCGCCTCTTGGCGTCGCTCGCTAAACTGCATGGAAACTAACTTAATTTGATTGGTGGTCAGTCTTTGTTGACCAAAGGTTTTTAGGGCGTTGGCATTACTATCGTCTTGCCAAGCTTTGTAATGGCCTCTGGTATCTTCGTTGCTGATTTCGATGAGCTGAAGCAAATGACTAAATTGTGATAATTGTTGTTCGACCAATGGGCTGAATTTAGCCTCATCGCCCGGCAGGGTTGCGCGGCGATAGCCCTTATCATGATAAATTTTATCTTGGGTAACTTTAAAGATCCGCCAGCTAGGTTTGGTCGATGCAAAGCCTAGGAATAAAGGCATCATGCCCTTAGCTTTAAGCTCTGCTAAGGTGGCAGAGTAAAAATATAAGCAACCTTGAGCATTATAGGTAAAGCTAAAAAATAGTCCATGGTCGGGATTTTCAGGATGATTAAGTAGCGCAGATAAACGGCTTGGTGTCAGCATAGCTGGTAACTGGCTCACATCATTTTCATCTTGAAAATAATGTACTATCTGCTGGTTGTCTCGGCTGAGTAGCATGTGGCTCAAACCTTGCGTTTGAGTATTGAAATATAAAGGTAAGTGCGGTAAATGGGGTAAATAATGACGCTCAAATCCAAGCCCTGTTGCTGTGACTATCACATCATTCACATCTACTTTGTAACGCAGTTTGTAGCCGCGGATTAAATTGCCAAGCATTTCACTTAAGGCTTCGCTGCCCCCAATACGCTTGAGTCTTAACCAAATATATTCGCCATTGGTTTGGCTATCGACAACCTCATAGTCAACACCGAGCTGGAGATCGGGATAGTAAAATTCCTCACTGAGTTCCAGTAACTTTATTTTTAGGGGATGGTCGAGATCGAAGGGATGGTTGGCTGCAAGACGAATACGGGCACCACCTACGGATAAATCTGCAGTTATTCCTTGTACTTCACCACGACCGGTTTGCGATGCTGCGATGCGAATACTGTAATTCATCCGCTCTTCTGTGCGGTTGAAATAACTGCCTAATACCACGCCTGGCACCATAAAAGGCTCTGATTCTGCGGCCTCTACCTGCGTGACACTTTGGCGCAACTTTAACCGACGTTGTTGGTGAGCATTGAGCACATACTCGTATACTCCCAAGGTATATTGGTTGCGAAACAGTGACATGGCCTCATGCATACTGTTTTTGGCGGGTTCATCTAAAAAATGTCGCTGTTGACCTAACATCACTTCAACACAAGGAAGCTCAGATTTATCCCTGAGATCGATAATTCGCGTGCATGGTGAAGCCAAACGACTGAGTTCCATTTTCACTAGAAAACGGGTCGAATTGGTTTCATCTATCGTCAGCTGCTGGAAAATCTCATGGAAGTTAGGTTCCATGAGCAATGGCTTGAGCTGTTCGATGAGTGCACTATGGTTATCTAGACTCATGTAGGGTTCTTTTTAATGCTTATTTTGTATTGGGCTGTTAGTCTTATGTCGGCAGTATTCGCAGTTACTTAAATTGATTTTATACAGATTTTAATGAGTTATGGCAAAGAATAAAACGGCGTACGTATGTAATGAGTGTGGACAAGACTTTCCCCGTTGGCAAGGGCAGTGTAGCGCTTGTCAGGAATGGAATACGATCACTGAGGTGAGGCTCGGTGCAGCTTCGCCTGGGCGCAGCACTAAGTTTGTCGGTTATGCCGGAGCAAGCAGCAATGAAGTGAAGACATTAGATCAAATCGATCTTAATGCCTTACCGCGGATCTTGAGTCATTTTGGCGAATTAGATCGAGTGCTCGGTGGTGGGATTGTACCAGGTTCTGCCATTTTGATTGGCGGACATCCAGGCGCAGGTAAGAGTACGCTTTTATTGCAAACTCTGTGTCATCTGGCCGAGCAAATGCCTGCACTTTATGTCACGGGTGAAGAATCGTTGCAGCAGGTAGCGATGCGCGCCCATCGCCTTGGTTTACCAACCAATAAATTGCGGATGTTGTCTGAAACCAGCGTCGAGCAAATTTGCGAAGTTGCCCTTAAAGAATTGCCTAAAGTCATCGTTGTTGACTCGATTCAAGTGATGCACATGAGTGATGTGGCATCGAGCCCTGGCAGTGTGTCGCAGGTGCGTGAATCCGCTTCTTACTTAACCCGTTTTGCGAAAGAAAATGGCATTGCCGTGATTATGGTCGGCCATGTAACCAAAGATGGCAGTTTGGCTGGGCCCAAGGTATTGGAACATTGTATCGACTGCTCTGTGATGTTCGAAGGGGATAGCGATAGTCGTTACCGCACCTTGCGCTCCCATAAAAATCGTTTTGGCGCGATCAATGAATTAGGCGTATTTGCCATGACAGAGCGCGGCTTAAAGGAAGTCGCCAATCCTTCGGCAATCTTCCTCTCTCGTGGTGAAGAAGAATCATCTGGCTCGCTTGTCATGGTGGTTTGGGAAGGCACGCGGCCCTTGCTGGTGGAGCTGCAAGTGCTGGTGGATAACTCGGCCATGTCTAACCCGCGCCGCGTGGCTGTGGGTATGGATGCAAACCGTTTGGCCATGTTGCTTGCCGTAATGCACCGCCATGGTGGTTTGCAGATGTCGGATCAGGACGTGTTTGTTAACGTGGTGGGCGGCGTGAAAGTGACTGAAACCAGTGCCGACTTAACGTTACTCTTGGCTATGGTATCGAGTTTTCGCGGTGATATTTTACCTAGCGATTTAGTTGCCTTTGGTGAAGTCGGGCTGTCCGGCGAAATTCGTCCTGTGCCCAATGGGCAAGAGCGATTAATCGAAGCCGCTAAGCATGGTTTTAAGCGAGCAATCGTGCCCAAGGCCAATGTGCCGAAAAAGCCTCCTGCTGGGATGGAAGTGGTGGGTGTTTCTAAGTTATCCGAAGCGCTAGAAGCGATTTAGCATCAAATGCTCGCGAGTGAGATTAACACCAGCAAGCAAAACAGCGCCATTAGGCGCTGTTTGTGAGCGAGTGTCTTAATCTGTGATATTGTGTTTTTCGATAAACAACATGAGTTCACGATTTAGCAAAGAAGCATCACCTAGGTTCAGTTCCACCATACGTTTTAGGTGGCTGATACTATCAACATCGATAAAGTTACACTTCAAACCTAATTGGGCATTTTTTTGATGGACCAACTCAGTTTCCATACGGATCTCAATGTCAGATTCTGGTAAGGCAAAACTGAGGGTAATAGCATCACCCGAATTAATAAAATTTTGCGGTTCTTCAACCAAGGCACCATTTAGACTCAAATCGAGAATGGTCGTCTCCCACTGTGCTCCACCTTGTTGTAGATGTGCGCTCGTGGCAAATAGAATCCGCGAAAACTTACGCCTTTCGTCCATACCCAATCCTTTTTCTTTCATAGTCAGCTAAGTGTAGTCCCATCAGTGCCTCTAAGCATAAGTCATATTGATGTGGCTGTAAAAGCAGAGTAATTTTTTGTTCAATAAAGCTACCAAGATCGCATATTCACGCAGGCTGTGTGAATGACGAGGTGTTCGTTACATAAAGCGTAAGTGTGGCTCCTTGTACAACAACCCCTGAAACGTTAATACGCCAAGTATCAATACACTAAGTATCAAGGTTTGGTTGACTTGCCATATTCTAATATTGGGAGATGAAGGAGGGGGGGGAAGTTAGCGTACGTTTACGCGGCACTGGCAGACTCTTATCGTGATTAATGTGATATTAAGTAGCAGTTATTACATAAGTTTAGGCGTTTTTTTTAAACAACAGATTTCAGTTTTTGCCGCTAATTTTTTATCGAAGTGTAGGCGATGTCTTAGCTATCTTTGGGAGATTCCAGTATCATCCGCGGCCAACAACGGCTGCGTCTACATGGTTAATGGCTTTTTAATCATCGCGAGGCATCACTGCTTGCAGATCATGGATTTTTCCCACAGTAGGAAAATGATGTGGATCTCTCACCCAAGTCTGATGGATTTGGGGCTCTAATCTGCCGCAGCCAGCGTCGCCAATTGCGTTTTAGGGTAATTGGTACCGACCCCATTTTAAGAGATCACAAGGTATAACAACATTATGTCTGAGCAATTGAGTTCAACAGCCGTACCCTCTGGTTCGTTTCTGGACCGTTATTTTTCTATTCAACAACGTGGCAGTACAGTTCGCCAAGAAGTGATTGCGGGATTCACAACCTTCCTCGCTATGGTCTACTCAGTGATTGTGGTGCCTAACATGTTAGGCCAAGCGGGATTTGATCCCGGCGCCGTGTTTATCGCCACCTGTTTAATTGCTTCATTTGGTTCTTTGCTCATGGGTTTATGGGCTAACTTACCTATGGCGATTGGCTGCGCTATTTCGCTCACGGCCTTTACTGCGTTTAGCTTAGTACTAGGTCAGGGAATGTCGATTCCAGTCACCTTAGGCGCTATTTTCCTAATGGGTGTGACGTTCACACTTGTGAGTGTGACAGGTATTCGCCAGTGGGTGCTGGCTAATTTACCAAAGGGCATAGCCCACGGTACAGGCATAGGTATCGGCTTGTTTTTACTTTTGATTGCGACTAACAGTGTGCAGTTGATTGTGGCCAATAGCGCAGGCTTACCGGTGAAGTTAGGCGACATTAACAGCTTACCTGTTATCGCTACCGTTATAGGTTTAGCGGCGACAATTGGTTTAGAGCGCCGCGGTGTACCAGGCGGTATTTTGTTGGTGATTATCGCGCTATCGGTATTTGGTTTAGTGTTCGATCCGAGCGTTAAATACCAAGGTTTGTTCGCCTTGCCTGATTTTACCTCAGAGCATTCACTGATTGGACAGCTCGATATTATGGGTGCTTTTAATCCTGTGGTATTGCCTATCGTATTAGCGTTAGTGATGACGGCGATTTTCGATGCGACCGGCACTATCCGTGCTGTGGCTGGGCAAGCGAATTTACTCGATAAAGACGACAATATTGTCGGCGGCGGTAAAGCCTTAACCTCAGACTCAGTCAGCAGTATGGTGGCAGGTTTAGTCGGCGGTGCACCAGCGGCTGTGTATATCGAGTCGGCGGCGGGGACTGCAGCGGGCGGTAAGACAGGTTTAACGGCTACCATAGTTGGCGTACTGTTTTTGTTGATGATGTTTTTAGCGCCATTAAGCTACTTAGTGCCTGCCTATGCGACAGCGCCTGCTTTGATGTATGTGGGTTTGTTGATGCTGAGTAATGTGGCGAAACTCGACTTTGACGATAAAGTTGATGCCATGTCGGGCTTAACCTGCGCTGTGTTTATCATCTTAAGCTGTAATATCGTTACCGGTATTATGCTGGGTTTTGTGACACTGGTGGTAGGCCGTATTTGCAGTGGCGAATGGCGCAAACTGAAGTTAGGCGTGCTTGCCATCACTTTAGGTTTAGTGGTGTTTTATATGGGTGGTTGGGCGATTTAAGTTAGGCAAACTGAGTGATTTGAACTGAGTTATTGAGAACAGAAGCGAGTGCAGTCTTAGGATTAGCACTCGCTTTGATTTTGTGTCCTGTATTCACAATAGGCACGTAATAAGTCTTTCCAAGTAACAATCCCAACCAATTTACCGTCCTCTAACACGGGTAAGCAGCCGATATCGTTATCTAATAACATGCGGGTGGCCGTATCTAAATTGATGTGGGGTGCGACGGTAACCGGATTACGCGTCATCACTTGATGTACACGTTTTTGTAGAGTTTCTAAGTCTCTTGCGGTTTCCGCGCTACTGCCCAAGTTCGGGCTAATCGCGCGCAATAGATCCCGCTCCGATAACACGCCTTCAAGTTGGTACTCATCGACGACCAACAAGTGATGAAAGCTCGCTTGGTCGAAGATTTCCTTCGCCACAGTTAATCGATCGTCCATTTCAACCGTGACGACTCGGGTACTCATAATATCGGCGATAATGATCGGCATGATGATCCCCTGTTAAGCTTGCGCATCCTAGGATGCGCTCTGTTAATGCGCTGCATTACAGTTACTTATAACAGAGTGGTGCAAGTTTAGCCAACACCCATTACAAAGTTTTAACTCAAAGATCTTGGACCTCTGGCTCATCATCCGCTGTTATTGGCATCCGCTCCGATTCGGGCAAGTGTGCGCCTATGTAGCGTTGATACTTTTTACCTTTCAGTTTGTGGGTGTCCACCAGTACTAAGCCATCGATACAATCGCCAAAGTCGGCGTCGATACCAAAGGCGAGAAACTTAACCCCATCGGTTTTACACAGTTCACCATATTGTTTGTAGAGCGTAGGTACGGCCGCTCCCATACTCGCGAGCACTTGTTTGAGTTGCTTAAAGTTACTCTGATAATCCTCGGAGAAATACAAGTCATCTAACTTAGCTTTTTGGGATTTAGATAAGCCAAAGGGTGACATGGAAACTGCCATCTGCTGCGCAGGTGCAAATTCCCGCGCATAAAAGTGCACTAGCATTTCCCTAGCACTTCCAGGCAGTTGATTACTGATGGACACAGGGCCAAATAGATAACGATATTCAGGATGCTTGGCGAGATAAGCCCCAATGCCAAACCACAGATAATCTAAACTGCGTTTACCCCAATATTTAGGCTGCACAAAGCTGCGACCGAGTTCTAACCCTTGCTTCACAAAGGGCATAAAGCTGTCGGCGTATTGGAATAGGGATTGGCTGTAGAGTGCGTTGTCGCCATATTTTGCTAAGACTTGCTCACCACTGGCAAAACGATAGGCGCCGATAATTTCAAACTGCTCTTTATCCCACAACACTAAGTGTTGGTAGTAGGAATCGTATTTATCGATATCGCGGCGCTTGCCCGAACCTTCGCCTACGGCGCGAAAGGCGATTTCCCTCAGGCGGCCAATTTCCCGCATGATGGGATTACTGTCGTGGTGTTGGTAGAGATAAATCAACTTGTTATCTTGCGTTTCCCCTAGAAGTTCACATTGTTGCAGTGCCGCTTGCAGTTCACGGCGCGATTCGGGGTGGGCGATAGCGCTCTGGGTGATAAACAGTGGATCTTTATCTTTGCCGATACGATACAAGTGATTTTTAAGCAGTTTTATCTTTGTCTTGAGTGGAAAGTCCATTGAGCGTACGGCTTCATTGGGAATGAGCTCGCCAATGCGGATCGGCATATTACGTTTAGCCTGCTTGAACATTTCCTTCACTAGCAGCAGTGTCGCAAGTGGCTTGTAAATCATAGATGCGCCGTAGAAAGTGGCAGAGTTTTTGGCATCTAAAAATATTGGCAGTAGGGGCGCATTGCAGGAAATCGCCATCTTTAAAAAGCCTGAATGCCATTGGGTATCACGCACGCCGTTAGGGCGCAGACGCGAGACTTCGCCCGACGGAAAAATCAGCACTGCGCCTTCGTTACGCAGGTGCTGGTGGATTTTTTCTAAATGTTGTTTCGGTGTGCCACCAGTCATATTGCGTACCGGCAGTAGGATTGAGTGCAGCGGTTCCAGCGCCATCAAGAGTTCATTCGCGACGACTTTAATATCAGGGCGAACTTCACTGATGAGTTTGATGAGCGCTAATGCATCGAGTGAACCTATAGGATGGTTCGCGAATATGACCACTCGGCCTTCACAGGGAATATTTTCTATCTCGTTGGCGGGCACGGTAAAACTAAAGTCAAAACTCGTCAGCATTTGTTCGACAAAGTCTACGCCCTGTAAATAGGTATATTGACTGGCGATATCGTTGCACTGTTTTTCATTGAGCAGGTAACGCAGCATGGCCTTGGCAGGTTTAGCGAGCCAAGGTTTGTCATTGATCGCTGGCAGATTTTGTTCAACCACATTATCAACGGTAAAAATCATGTTATTCGCCTTAAACGGCACAGCATGCTTTTTGTGGCTAAGGTTGCTGTTTAGCATTTTTTCATTGTATTCCATAGCATTATGTAATTGATTCATAGTGTTAGGCAACATCCCTTGGGCGAGTTTCGCCGGTGTTTATGTCTGGCATTTGCTGCGCTGCCGTTTTTTGTTGCTTGTCTTTGTGCGTCTCAGGCGGCTGTTGTACCAGCGCTATACTGTTGAGAATATCGAGCTTGAGCGTTTGCTCGTTCCAGCGGCAAAGTTGTAATTCGCCGCTTAAGGTTTCTGTGATTAAACTGCAGTTTTCGACCCAGTCACCGTCGTTGGCGTAGATGATCTGCCTCTTTTCTGGGGGACTGAGTGGTGAGTAATATTGGGCGGCTCTGGGGTGAGTCGAGAGTTCGGGCTGATGGATATGACCGCAGATCACACCGTCAACATCAAAGTGCTGGGCATAGTTGAGTACTGCTTGACGGTAATGTCCAATAGCGGCTTGAGCCTTGCCCACTTTGGACTTGATATAACTTGCCAGTGACCAATAGGGGTAACCTAAGCGTTCCCGCAAGCTATGGAGATTGCGATTGAGGAACAATAATAGGTCATATAAATGGTCGCCCAATATGGCGTAGAAACGGCCGACACACACATCGGCATCAAACTGATCCCCGTGGAGCATCAAGAGTTTATGGCCGCCAATTCCGTGGTGAATATGTTGGCGGGCAATTTTAATATTCCACAGGCTTAGCTCGGCGTAGGGTTTAATCAGTTCGTCGTGGTTGCCCGGCAGATAAATCACTTGGGTGCCGTTTTGTGCCAGTTCAATGAATTTCTGCAGTACCTTATTGTGGCTATCGGGCCAGTGCAGCTTACGTTTCAACGCCCATAAATCGACTATGTCACCGACCAGATACAAGTGCTGACAACGCACGGTTTCAAGCAAGCTGAGCAGGTAGTCAGCCTTGCAATCCTTACAGCCTAAATGGATATCTGACAACCAGAGGGCGTTAACTGTGATGCTTGCTGTATGGGCTGAAGTTAATGCGGATGGGGTAATCGCGGCACAATTGAATTGATTTGAGGATGTTGGTGCTAATGTTGGCGTTTGTGTTGAGCGATTAAAGATGGGAGGAGAAAGGCTGGGGTCATTTATCTCTTCCCGCGTAGACCTCTCAAGTTTCCTGAAATTAAATCCTGTCATCTCGTATTCACCCCATTAGGCTGTTAACGAATATGAGCTTAGTGGGGGGCTTTGACCGAATGATGAAGTTTAGATGACATGCAGATGACAAAAGGTGAATTAGCCTGGACTGAACCTGCAAGATTCACATCTGGATACAATTAGATCCGATAGGTTGGTTTAACTTACTTCTGCCCCAAAGCAAGATAACTTTGTTGTCAGTTTGCAGCATGAATTGTCATTGTTTCCCCAGTGACTCGCCGTCTTTTTATTTCATAAGAAGTATCCCTATAGGCTCGACGGCGGCATCCATGCCGCCAACGGTCACTGTTGCAACAATGCCAATCCTCACTGACCCTTTCGCTGTTCGTTTAGCTAAAAAGCCTATGCCCCAAAACGAGTTAGATGAATGAATCTAGACAAGCATAGGCACCCATGATGGATTAAATTTTAGTAATGTTAAAGTGGCTATGCCCTGCAGTGGTTGAGATAACGTTTATGCTCAAAAAAACCTTTTTTCTTATCACAAAAGCCAAGCTGGCTGCCTGATCATATGACGGGGTAGACGTCCATATATGGCACGGTTAATTTAACTATGAGAAGGATTGGCGTTCAGATATCATTCGCGGCTTGAAATCACGTGGCTAGCATAACAAAGGAACAATCAATTGAGCGTAAAAGAAACCTTAGATGTTTGTCAGATAATCATCGAGACAGAGAGTTCTGGTGCTGCCATTCTCACTTCATACCTAGCACCAGTAGCGATTGTGTTATCAGCATTTATTGCTGCTTTAGTTGCAACTTCGAGTAGCAAAAGAACACACCTATTGGATAAAAAAAGAGATGTAATTCTTGAGATTACAAGTGAAATAGCCAACTTACGCATGTATGTAGTAGAGAAAGTGCTTATAAAATCACAAGAAGACAATGATGAATACACACTGCACGTCAGAAGGGAAATGCTTGAAATTACTAAAAAATTAGTTCTAGCAACGGATAAATTTTATGTAATAAGCTCAGACTCGAATAGTGCTCGATTAGAAAAGCTATATTTTCAGCTTATTGAAAAATTGCGCGAAGGAATAGAGTATCACTACAACCCAAAAGAAAATATAATACCAATTGATTACCTATGTAGTTTCAATGATTTAAGGGCTGACGTAATAGAGGTGCTTAACAACGAATTGAATGACTCTAATAAGACTTTAAAGACTTTCAAAAGCGCAATTAAAGCTACAAATACCTCAGCCACTAAGATGTTAAAACCAGAAAGTAAGACAACAGATGTACAGCTGGATGATGAACTGCAGTCACATAAAACGTGACCGTTTTCAGGCGTAATGCTCTGCTAGGATCAAACCGACGGTTTAATCATTCCTGACTACGAGCGCACTATACAAATGTTGAACTAAGCCGCTACGCGGAGCCAAGTGCCGGTTCAACCGATAGTATTTACCTCATTGAGTCCGTTAGACTTTAAAAAATGTGATGGAACACCACAATGACAAAGGAATTTCAATGAAACACATACAAACCAAGCCATATTACCAGTTCAAAACAGCTCTGCAGCCCCTAGCCAGCATCAAAAAAAGCAAATTCCCATAGCATAAAGCGTACCAATTAACCTGGACTCGGCATCGGCCAAATCAAACAAGTGGCTTGTGCCATGCAAACAGCGCATCGCACAAATACTAAAACGTTAAATGGTCAGCGTACAAGCTATAACCACAATTGATAATTTAATAAACAAGGAAATCGAATTCTAATGAGAGACCCTAAGGTACTTACATCAGCAGCGCTATTTAGAGCCCTTTATGATAATAATAAAGACATATATGATGTAGTTTCTGAGTTTATCCGATCCACTGTGATCCTGAATTCAACATGGTCATTTAATGTTACGGAATGCACTGCTAATCTATATAAAGACTTTGGCTTTCAGCTCCCTGATGCAATAGTAAATACCTGTTTAAGAAGTCGGTTGGTAAAATCTGGTGAGCTCACGGTAAATCATGGTGTTTACTCCGTTACAAATAATTTTGAACATTCAAGCAGTATTCAAAGTGAGTATGAATCTACCAAGGGAGAGTACGACGAAATACTGAAGGAATTAGTTCGACATGTAAAAGGCCGATCTACTATTCTTGTAGATGAAAGTAAGTTAAGGTCAGCATTTAATGACTTTTTGCTGTATGAAAACTATACAAAAGAATATGCTGAATACATAAGCCACTTTCTTATTGCAAATCAGGACAATGTTCTCTTTAAAGAAAAGCTAAATCGGATCGAAGAGGGGTTGGTTCTGTATACTGGAATACGGTATACCTCTGATCTATCTACTCTTGGTAATTGGAGTGGCAATCTTACAATATTCCTTGATACAGAACATCTGTTTAGTGCTATTGGGTACAATGGTATTTTGCATAAAAGAGTATTTGATGACTTTTTCTCATTGGTAAAAGAGGTAAATCAGAAGAATGGTGGAAGAATACTTTTAAGATACTTCTCTGAAACTGAAAGAGATGTAATTGATTTTTTCTATGCTGCAGAAAAAATTCTCGAAAATAAAAATCAAGTTGATCCATCAAAAACTGCAATGCTATTTATTATTAATGGTGCTAATAGCAAGAGTGAAATTATATCTAGAAAAACTATATTTTTCGATAGCCTAAAAAAATGCAGGATACTCCTTGATGATAATAACAATTATTACAAAGAAGTGGACTATAACGTCGAAAGTCAAACTACTATAGATGCTTTAAAAGAAAGATTCAATCATCATACTGAAGCCAGTAAATATGCCGATATACTCAAAAGATTTACAAAGATAAATTGCTTGAGAAAAGGCGTTAGCAATAC
Source organism: Shewanella sp. SW32 (assembly GCF_025653365.1). Classification (NCBI taxonomy): domain Bacteria; kingdom Pseudomonadati; phylum Pseudomonadota; class Gammaproteobacteria; order Alteromonadales; family Shewanellaceae; genus Shewanella; species Shewanella sp. SW32. The sequence goes on from NZ_JAKKSJ010000021.1 coordinate 37,406, forward strand.
TGGAATAGATAAGGTTGCGGCAATTTTTATGACCGAAAATGGGCTGACACAAACAGTTGCGTTTTCAGATCTTGTGAGATCAAATGGCGGTATACCTTTTGCTACAAATATTGAGTTTATGACTGAGAGATTGTGGTTCAAGCTAAACAAAGGTTTCTCTGGTGATGTCAGTCTGCCAGTATCATTTGACATAGTAACAAAAGCGAAGATTGTATTCTCATCACAGCTTAATAATGCAGTTTCGGATAATTTTAGAAAGTTAAAAATCGAGCATAGGGAGGGGAGGTTAACCGACGAGCAAGCAGCGCTTCTTATAGCTGAGTTAAGAGGTAAACCTTCAAATCCGGATGATTTTACCGAAAATGATTTTGATGACTCTATTGATTTCATTGGATCAAAATTCATAGAAAAAACGCTTAGAGAAAAGTCTGTGCTTGAAGAGTCGTCACGGAGAGGTGAGGCGGCTGTTGAAAAATTGAGGCTGTATGAGCATGATAAAAAAATCGCTACAAACAAGCCTATTAAGGCTGTTGCACGGAGACAATATCGGCTAGCCCAATTATTACTTTATATATTATTGCCAATATTCCTAATTTTTAAGCTAATAGATTCTTATTTTCAGAATGATACTACGTTGTCGCTAGTATTTGGCTTGTGTAGTTTAGCTAGTCTCATTTATCCATTTGTAAAGTTAAAATGGATAAATAAAAGGCTTTGGAGGCTTTCAGCCTTGGTCTATAAACAATCACTTAAAAAGGCAAAGCACGCAGACACCAAAAAATTACATGAAAAACAGTAAATTTTTTGGTGCTGGTGTTTGTGGCGTTAACCCATAGAAATTTTAATCCGAAACTTACGAGTTAGAGCAAAGGGTCTATCACGCTTTTGTCCAAAAGCGTGCTGGGTATCTCCTTCATACAGACTGGTTACACTAGTGCCCAAAAGGTGAGCAATGGTGATTGGCGAGACGACCGTCCGCCCCATGGATGGGGCGGTCGAGCATCCACGGACGGACTAGCTGCGTGTCGGAGAGTGAATGCCATGGCAAGCCTATATGATTGAATACCAGCCAACACTTAGATCCCTGTGACTGAAATAGCAGGTCACCCAGTACAATTTGCCTACACCTTCTGTCCAAAAGTGAGTTGTGTGGTGTCGAGTGGAGATTGTACGATTAAGTCACGCTATATAATCAAAACAGCCAGTTCGTGTATGAGTTAGTGCAAAAAGGGGAGTCAGTTAATCTGACTCCCCTTTTTTAGAACGTTTGTTGGACTTACATTAAAACCTACGTTAGGCCCAAACTAGCGTAATGTTAGAACAATAAATGGGCTACACCTGCGATAACAGGCAGTGTCACTAAAGTGCGTAGAATAAACACCACGAAAAGCTCAACGAAGTTGACGGGAATTTTACTGCCGATAAGCAGTGCACCGACTTCACTCATATAGATCAACTGAGTCACAGATAAGGCTGCAATTACAAAGCGGGTCATATCTGATTCAATTGAGCTGGCAAGGATTGACGGAATAAACATATCCGCAAAACCGACCACGATTGTTTTAGAGGCTTCAGTGGCTTCTGGAATATGCAGTAATTCGAGTAATGGAATAAACGGCATCCCCAGATAGTTAAATATGGGCGTGTGCTCGGCAATAATCAGTGCCAGCGTACCAATGGCCATTACCACAGGGATAATACCAAACACCATATCGACAACGTTTTTAATACCTTCATTTAAGACCGCTTTTATGCCACCAGCACTGGCGGCTTTTTCTAAGGCTTTATCAAAGCCCCAAGATAAGGCGCCATGTCCTGCTGGGATCAGCTCATCATCTGGCATGCGTGGTGTGTCATCTATGTAGTTGTCTTTCTTCCACGATAATGGTGGCAACTTAGGTACAATCACAGCGGCGGCAAAACCCGCGAGGCACACAGTCAAATAAAAGGGCACAAACATATGCTCTAACTTAACTTGAGAGATCACCACTAAGCTGAAGGTAATCGATACCGCCGAGAAGGTTGTACCAATAACTGCGGCTTCTCTCTGGGTATAAAAACGGGCTTCGTATTGTTTGCTGGTCAGCAAAATGCCGACACTGCCATCACCTAACCATGAGGCCATACAATCGATAGCACTACGACCCGGTAGATTGAACACGGGACGCATGACTTTCGTTAAGAGTGTGCCAAAGAGCTCGAGTAGGCCGAAGTTCAGCAGCAGCGGCAGTAACATACCCGCAAAGATAAATACCGAGAACAACACAGGTAATAAGTCGTTTAAGACTAATGCGCCAGTGCTCGAGGAGTTGATGATCTCTGGACCTAAACCTAAGTAAGTCAGTACGATAAACACTGCACCTAAGATCCGCGTCGTCAACCACATAGGGCTGACATTCAATAAACCATTAAGGAAGTGATTTTGTGTAACGAATGTGGGCTTAAACACTTTTGACAGCAAAGAGGCCAGCGCCGTAGTCACAACAATAATAGTCACTATGAGGGTTAGCACACCGCTCAATGCGCCTTGCAGTGCTTTAGATATGATAGCGATAGGAATTGTGATCGCATCGTTGTAGCTGATAGGGGTCATAAATAACAACAGACCAATCAGCGAAGGGACGATAAAGGTGAGTATCGTCTTAATGTTTCGGTTTTTATTTTCAGTAGCCAATGTTGTACACCTTAAAGTACGAGTCGTACATGGTAAATTTGAATAAATAGCCGCACGTAACAAGCTGTCGACGCTAATTAAGGTGCATTTAAATTCAACTCAAAAACGAGAATGGGGAAGATTACTCGCTTAGCTTCTCTATGTAAAACGATTCGCTAGTTAGTTTGATATAAGCAGCAAAACAGCATAGTTATTTTACTTCAGTTGTCGATAAATTAAGAGTGGCTATATTGGCTTGTATTACTGTAAAAGCATTATTAAACATGGTCTTACCATCAATTACCTTAGGTTGGTTAACGACTGGTTAATTACTTGTTTACTGATGTGTGTGAAACTATCTAGATGTTATTTCTGCACAAAAAAACATCAGCAACTTTAGCGCTACTGCCATGTTGGCTGGTTTTCTGTTCGATTTGAAAGTGCAATAGAGATAACTCTGGCTATATAGCGTTGACGAGAACCTGTTGTGCATATCGCGGTAATGTTAAGGAGTCTTGGGCACTAGGACACATTTTTATGCGATAAGCCTTTAAATCGACCTATCTCTAAAAGTGACCTTCTCCATTATCTTGATGCTTTTGTGATTGACTAAAAAGTCGCAAATAACGATGAAAGTAAAAATATTATTCATAAAGCGGATACCCGCCGCTTTAAATCTTCTCATTTCCATGTAAGTTAGTATTACTCCCATCCAGCTCTAGTATTCATGATCGCAAAAGTACAGAAGGTTACGATTAAAGGCGGCTCAACACTGGCCATTAAGTTTGGTTTTTTGGGGATCTTTGGGCTTTTAATTGGCATTGTTATTACTGTTTTGGGGTTCGATGATTCTGAATTCCATCGCTTCAATTTTTTGAATCACACCCTAAGTGAATTAGGGACTTATGGTCATTCGTCTTTCGCTGTCATTCTCAACGGTGGGTTGTTTTTTGGCAGTTTAAGCATCGTTTTCTATTGTTTGTCTTCTTTGCAGCAGGTGACTTCTTGCTGGGGATACCCTTTCTTTATCAGTTTGGCTCTCACTTTTCTGGCTTTAGCGAGCGTGGGATTATTTCCGGTGAACGTGTATCACTTGCATGTTCTTGGGCTGAAATGGTTTTTCTATCTGGGGAGTTTGAGTGCGATCTTCTATTTAGCCTTGGTCTGTTTCGGCAAGTCTAACTTTGGCCGTTGGACTGGGTTGTTGGCGTTAATAGTCTTATGTAGCATGTTGACGTTTCTGTATGCGCCACAGCTCAATTTAGGTTTGACCGAAGGCGATAGACCGTTTTATCAGGAGATGGTATTGCAACTGCCGCGTCCTACTTTGTGGTGGCCAGCCCTACTAGAATGGATTGGACTGGGAAGTTTATTGTGTTGGACAAGTGTGCTGCTTTTTAGCCAGTTAAGCTTCAGCCAAGATCCCAAAATCATTGGCTGAGTTATCTTTAAATTTAGGCTTAACTTCAGCTCTAGGCTATGGATTCACATGCACAGCAAGGCCCGCTTCACCAAACCAATAACCGTTGCACTGGGTTATATCAAGGTTGCTATTCATTGAGAAATCCTGAGTATTTTTAGTCGCTTGAATCGTATCGACCAAAGTATTGGCTTTAGTGATGCAGTCAAGACTACTGGGTGATACTCGAAACACATCGACCCCCATCTGTGTCATTGCCGCTATTTCACTGCGTAAATCTAAACAGCTAGCGGATTGGGTTTGAATTCCATTGAGCCTGAGTAAAGGCTGCTGCTCTTGGGTTTGTGCGAGTAGTCCTTTACTGTATTCACGGCATACCGTTTCGCAATGATCTTTCGTGAGCTGTTTGTGTCTAGCGGTAAAGCAGCGCGCCGAATGGGCGAGTGGTAAATAGCCGTGGCCGAGCACTTCCACCTCAAATGATGGCTGTTCTTGAATTACTTGTTGTAACCAAGCCTTAGATAGCTCCACTGGCATGACAAATCTTTGCATTCCAAACCGCTGCAAGATGTCTAAACTAGCACGATTGTAGTTATTGATACTCGCGCCGCAGACAAAGGGTAACTTACGCTCTTTGGCAAGATACACTGCCGCCATATCGTTTGCTTCGACGATAAATTCACCGTTATCGACCTGGCGTTTGAGCTCAGTATATTCAGATGGCGCTTCGATTAAGGCCAGCGTCGAAAGCACGACTTCTTTACCCGCCTGCTTGAGCATTTGCGCCAGCTCTAGATAATCGCCCCACTTGAGTTCGCGTCTGCGGCTACAAACCGCCTCACCTAAATATACTAAGGGAATTTGACTGGCGGCGACTTGCTGGTAAAAGTCAGCGACTTGCTGTTTCTGCCAGCAATACAACAGTGGTCCTAGGGAAATCTTCATAAGGTGTCCTTTGTCAATCTTGCTCTCTATTTACCTTTTATTGCCAATCGCGCTCGTAGGCGCCAAGCGTAGTGATCTGACCCTCGGATACTTTCGCTAGGGCTTGTTCCCAATGGGGTTGATTTTGGCTTTGTGAGTACAGCGCTGGATTATTTAGATAGGTGTCTATGGCTTGACGCCATACTCGAGTGACTTGTTCAACATAGGCGGGGCTGCGTTGACGTCCTTCGATTTTCAGCGACACTATGCCAGCTTTGGCTAGCTCTGGAAGTAAGCTTAAGGTATTCAAACTGGTTGGTGATTCGAGTAAATATTGCGGTGAATCTTGATCTGCTGTGATGTAACGGCCTTTGCATACCACGGGATAACCCATTTGTTCGTCGAGGGCCGATTTATCAATTAACACATCGTTGAGCCGGGTTAATCTGTTCTGTCCTTCTTCTTGCCAGCGTACGTGTTTTGCTGGTGAACAAGATCCACCGGTGTTGGGCGATTGGCCCGTTACATAGGATGACAGCTGGCAACGCCCTTCGGCCATAATGCACAGACTACCAAAGGCGAATACTTCCAAATCCACTGGGCTGACTTTAGCAAGATCCCGTACTTGTTTCATGGATAACACCCGTGGCAATACTACTCGGGTGATGTTAAAGGCTTCTTTATAAAAGCTCAGCGCCCCCAGATTGGTTGCACTGGCCTGCACCGATAAATGCAGTGGCAGGTTTGGATAGTGCCTATGGGCATAATCGAGTAAAGAAAGATCGGCGACAATTAATGCATCCATACCCAGTTTTGCCGTTAAATCGATAGCCTGATACCAACGATGCTCTTCACCGGGCTTTGGAAAAGTATTTAAGGTCAAAAAGATTTTTTTGCCGTGCTTTTGCGTCAGCTCAGTGGCTTCTTGCAATTTTGCGGGGGTGAAGTTTAATCCTGCAAACGAGCGCGCATTGGTGTCGTCTTTTAACCCTAGATACACAGCGTCGGCTCCGGCATGTAATGCCAACTTTAGCGAGGCCAGATTTCCTGCTGGACACAACAGCTCCATAGTGATGCTCCCGATAAAATGATAGCCGCTGAGTGTAGGTAAGATTGAATGGCGATGAATTGATTTAAAACAGGTTTAAGATCATAAAATCCCGATAAACTGGGATATATCATGTTTTATTCTTGTAGGGTTCCCACCATGTCCGCTGTTTTTTTCGCAAAATTTGCTCAGCAACTTTTAGAGTTCACCCCAAAAGCCATCGGCTTTCCACTTGCTAAGATGCCGTTTAGCCTCAAAGCAAAAGCCATCAGCCAATTGCTTGAACTCTTACTTGCCGAGCAAGCTGCTGACGATGAGCTTGGATTTTTGACGGATAAATGGGTCGCGATTCGAGTGGAAGATATAAACTTAGCCTTCGAAGTCAGTTTTAATGGAAAATGGCAAGTCAGAGAGCTCACCGATGCGCAGGTGACCTTTAGTGCCAACTCTGCCGAGCTAGTGTTAGTGGCGGCGGCGAAGGAAGATCCCGACACGCTATTCTTCCAGCGTAAGCTGAGTATTCAAGGTGATACTGAATTAGGGCTCGAAGTGAAAAACCTGCTGTTAAGTATCGAATTTGCCAGTATGCCAGCCCCAATTCGTCTTAGTGTTGAAAAGCTTGCCGCTGTGATTGAGCGTCTGCAAATTGAAGCGAAACCGACAATTATTCTCGCCAAATCCCCAAGCTTTTAACGTTATGTAGTGAGACTACACACTGCTAATTCCATAAAGAAGCCCGCTAAGTTGTTATCTTAGTGGGCTTATTTTTATTTAAACTTTACTGTATGGTTTGGTCAATGAGTTAGTAGCTTGCACTCAGTTGTAGTCCCGAGTAGCTCGAATAAGCGCGTAACATCACATGGTAAGTTCCCGCTTGAGTCACGGTAATCGAACAGCTTTCATTGTTCCCGTTTTTATAGGGACGGCAATCATAGCTGGTGGTCGTTGGGGTAGTGCCTGCTTTAACATACAGGTCTACATCTCCAGTTCCGCCACTGGTGGCAATGTTGAGTTGGCTATTGGCTGGAACCACTATCTTATACAGTTTCTCTGTTGCCGTTGCCCCGCTTAAATTCGTGACAGGTACGCCATTGGTTAAGCAGTTTGCATCGGTGCAGCTTCCGCCGCCATTCAGGTTATAGCTGGCTGTCAGTTGGGCATTGGCGTAATTATTATAGCCTTGCACCATCACATACCACCGACCCGCCATAGGTGTGGTGAAGTTACAGCTCTCGTTGTTGCCATTTTGATAGGGGCGGCATTGGTAGCTTGTTGTCGTCGGTTTTTGCCCTTGGCTGACATAAATATCCGCATCACCAGAACCACCCGCTAGATTGATCCCTAAACTTGCCGCATTGACTGGGACATCGATGTAGTAATACGTCGCAGAACCTGTGGCACCACTGATTGCGACACCCACATTATTTTGCAGCGGTGTTTCATCGACGGGGCAATTATTGCCACAGCCACCATCATCGCCTGCGAGTGAAAAGAGTAATTTATTGGGTGAACCTGTTTTAGCGTCTGTAACTTTATTTGACGTGGCGCGCGTCGTAAGTAAGTTTGTCACCTGTGCGGGAGAGAGATTTGGATTTTCATCTAAGTATAATGCGGCAACGCCTGCCACATGTGGGGCAGCCATTGAGGTACCACTTATGGTATTAGTCGCTGAATTCGAGTTATACCAAGCGGACGTAATGCTCGAACCAGGCGCATAGATATCAAGGCAAGTCCCGAAGTTAGAAAAACTCGAGCGGGAATCGTTACTGGTGGTTGAACCAACCGTGATGGCATTTACCGCCCGTGCGGGTGAGTAATTACAAGCGCTGCTGTTGTCGTTACCCGCCGCCACTACGAAAGTGACCCCTGCGGCAACTGCGGCATTGACTGCATCATCAGTTGCTTGGGAGGCTCCTCCTCCTAAACTCATGTTTGCGACGGCCGGGCCGGAAGCATTGTTTTTCACCCAGTTTATCCCTGCAATCACGCCAGAGTTACTACCTGAACCTGAACAGTTGAGTACTCTGACGCCCACAAGATTGACGTTTTTAGCCACACCGTAGGTAGCGCCGCCAACGGTTCCTGCCACATGGGTACCATGGCCGTTACAGTCAGTTGCATCGTAATCATTATCGACAAAATCATAGCCACTGCTGGCGCGACCACCAAACTCATTGTGAGTATTAAGCACACCAGTATCGATCACAAAGGCGGTTACACCAGAGCCGTCGAAATCCGTGTGATAGTTACTATCCAATGGCAAGTTTCGTTGATCGATTCTGTCTAAGCCCCAGGTCGGACTCGGTTGATTGGCATTGGCTTCAACCATAGGCGTTACTGACATGATTTGATCTTGTTCTATGTATTTCACATTTGGATCTTTACGCAGTGCTTTAATCTGTTGGGTGCTGGCCTTGATGAGTACACCATTGAGCACATTGCCAAAGTTTTTCATCACAGTGACATCATATTGGTTGACTAAACTCTCGGCTTGTTTCGTCGCGAATTCAGCTATGGTGTTGTTATTACTTAGATTAAGAACGCTTGGGGTATTGAATACAACAATGTAAGTATCTTTGATGGCTTTAGATTGCGGGACACTTACCATACTCGCTTGGTATTCATTAGCGTTAACAGGGAAGTAAGCAAGTCCAGTTGCGACCGCGACTGCAATTAAATGTTTCTTATGCATGTTGAACTCCATTTTCTTTTTATGTCTCCACGGACTTCGAGACATAATTCAATGTAGAAGGTATTTTCAACCTGCCCAGTCCGATGCTTAAGGTATATCTAATTTACAAGGTTAAAATGTAACACTTGATTTACAATTTGACCGCAAGTGACTTTTTACTTAGCTAAAGAGTGAGGTGTACAAATAAGCGTCAAAATAATAACTATTAGTCTATTAAAACAACCGAGTTTGTAAAAGCGGTGATTTATCAAGCGACATTTTGTCCGAATCACAAACTGTGAAGCAGCGATAAATTCCGTCTGCTACTTTTTTGACATTCACCGCTGAAAAGAAGTCAGTCTAAAGTAGTGTTTTGACTAATACTGAAATAAAGGCTTGGATTTAAGCGATTTAAAGGTTTTCCATACCGTTAAATGCATCTTTATTGTGATTTTTTATGCGGATTGTTTTGCGCAGGTTATGGCAGGTATTAGAGCAGATTTGACCGAGAGGCATTATAGCCACTCGGTCAGGTGACGTGATTAAGCTTTTTGCGTTAACACGGCAAATTTCACTAACAATTCGTCGTTAGATTCGACACGGTTTGGATCTGGGTCGATGCAATCAATGGGGCAGACAGACACGCAAGTCGGTTTGTCGTAATGCCCCACGCATTCGGTGCAGCGGTCGGGATCGATTTCATAGATCTCTTCGCCCATAGTGATGGCCTGATTAGGACACTCAGGCTCACACATGTCGCAGTTGATGCAGCTATCGTCGATCAGTAATGCCATGACCTTAACCTAGTTCATGTGGGTTGCGCGTATCCTGACTTTGGGGCAGGTTACGCAGCAAAATACCGTGGCTCAAATCGACTTCTTTCGGCACGGGTAGATACACAGTGTGCCCCGAACCTAAACCGGCTTCAACCGCTTCAGCTTTGCGATTTTCGAGTTGTTCAATCGTCAAACTGATATTGCCCTGCGGCGTCATCAGTTCAACACTGTCGCCAACGGAGAACTTGTTTTTTACTTCAATTTCGGCCAATCCTGCAAGATTACGTTTGCCCGTCAGTTCACCTACAAATTGTTGGGTGTCACTAACTGAGTAGCCATAGTCATAATTTTGGTATTCATCATGCACATGGCGACGTAAAAAGCCTTCGGTATAACCACGGTGGGCTAGGCCTTCTAATTGATTCATTAGACTGCGGTCGAAATCTTTACCCGATGAAGCATCTTCAATCGCGCGGCGATAAAGTTGTGCGGTACGGGCAACGTAATAGAAGGACTTAGTGCGGCCTTCAATTTTGAGCGAGTCTATGCCCATTTTAGTCAGGCGCTCAACGTGCTGAATGGCCCGTAAGTCTTTAGAGTTCATGATATAAGTGCCGTGCTCATCTTCGAAGGCGGGCATGTATTCGCCGGGGCGATTGGCTTCCTGTAGTAGGTAAATTTGATCTGTGGGAGCGCCTGCGCCTAAGGTCGTTGGCGTTTCAATTTGCACCGCATTTGGCATGGCAATGATGTCACCGCTGTCATTTTGCTGCGCTTCGTGTACATCGTATTTCCAGCGACAAGCATTAGTGCAGGTACCTTGGTTAGGATCGCGTTTGTTGATATAACCCGAGAGTAAACAACGGCCTGAATACGCCATACACAGGGCGCCGTGCACAAACACTTCAAGCTCGATATCGGGGCAGCGCTGACGAATTTCTTCGATTTCATCTAAAGACAATTCGCGTGACAGGATCACGCGTTTGATGCCTTGGGTTTGCCAAAACTTTACCGAGGCCCAGTTGATGGCATTCGCTTGCACGGATAAATGCACCACTTGATCAGGAAACGCTTCACGCACCATCATGATTAAACCCGGATCGGACATGATCAGTGCGTCAGGCTTCATCGCCACTACGGGTTCCATGTCCTTGATATAGGTTTTTAGCTTGGCATTGTGGGGGGCGATATTGCTCACCACATACAGCTTTTTACCGAGTGCATGGGCTTCTTCAATCCCAGTGGCAAGGTTTTCCATTTTAAAGTCATTGTTACGTACCCTTAGACTATATCTTGGCTGACCGGCATACACTGCATCTGCGCCATAGGCAAAGGCGTAGCGCATGTTCTTTAAGGTTCCAGCTGGAGACAGTAGCTCAGGTTTAAACATAATCACTCTCAAATGGGTTAATAAATGACGCGGTGCGCGGGGGCGGCATTTTACACAATGAAAGTAGGGGTATGCAAATTGCCTTAGCTAACTTTAGCAGTACTTCACATTTTACGAATATAGTGAGTTTGGCTTAGATCGACTGGAGCGGAATATTTCAACTTGAGTGATGATTGAGGTCGATGATCAAGACAGATAAGTAAGGCAAAATTGATAACGCAATCATACAAATTATTAACGTCTGCTGTTTTTTCTACGCATCTAATGACAGCCAACTGATATACTCCAACAATCCAATGTTGATGTTTACAGATTGATGGGAGTTAAGATGTCTACCGAACATCTACTGTTAGTCAGTTTATTAAAAAAACTAAAAGACGATGCCTTAGTACTACCGACCTTGCCTGAAGTGGCGATGCGGGTGCAAGAAGTGGTTGGACGCTCCGATGCGAGCCTTAAACAAGTGGCAGAAGTGATCGGCCAAGATGCTGCGATTTCTGCGCGTATTATTAAGGTCGCCAACAGCGCGCTATATAGCCGAGGCGTACCCGCTGAAAGTATCAACAGTGCGGTTTCTCGTATTGGTTTAATTCAGATTAAAAGCATTGCCACTTCGGTGGCGATGGAGCAATTGTTCATTTCCACCAATGAAATGGTGTGGGAAGTCATGGACGAAGTGTGGCGTACCTCAATCGATGTAACCGCTGCGTCTTGTGCCATGCTGCAGATGTACAATAAGCGTCATTCAACCAGTCGGTTAAATTTTGATACCTTAACCTTAGCTGGACTCGTGCATAACATTGGCGCCTTACCTGTATTAACAGAAGCGGAGGCGCATCCCCATTTATTCACTAGCATTGATCAATTACGCGCGCTCGTACGTAAAATGCAAGGGCCTTTGGGTCGTGCTGTTTTGAAAAGTTGGGATTTCTCTACCGAAGTGATGGAAGTGGTTGAGCGTTGGGCTGATTTACCTTATCTACCCGATCATGTCACCTATCTTGACTTTATTCGTGCAGCGGCCTTTTATACTGGTGAATTGCGAGCGGGCACTGAACTAGAGCAACGTCTCGGTGTGTTTGTCGCCCGTGGATTACCTGTGACGACCGATGATTTAGCCAGTGATGAGTTTATGGATAAATTCCATTCAATTAGAGAAAGTTACCAATAATCGTTAGGCCTAAATGGAATTCAAATGGCGCTGATATCTTTTATCGTGTCATTTGAGAAAAAGCTTACGTGGTATGGCAGAGGCCAAGGTATGTTCGTAATCGGGTTAGTTGTCGCTTCTCTCGCTTTATTGATATTTTCATTGTATATCCTGCAGGCAAAATACAGATCTTTACGGTCGCAGCAAAAATTCTTAGCACAGCTTTGTACCCAGCTAGAGCAGCAAAAGGTTGAACGCCAAGCTTTAGACATTGGCATCGTCCCCCAAGCGTTTGCTCCTCTCTACCATACTTTAAATGAATTATTAAAGGCGTTACCGGCAAGTGTGGGTAAGGATAAGCTAACAGGACTAGTTAATCGTGTCGGCTTGAAACGTACTCTTACTGGCATGATGCCGCTGACTCAAGGGACATTAGTGCTAATTGATATTTATCGATTTCGCTATGTGAATGATCTCTTTGGTTTTGTATTTGGCGATATCCTGCTGAAGCAATTTGCCGAACGCTTAAACAGCTTAAGTTTATCCCCGAGATTAATCGCACGCCTCAATGGTGATGAATTTTGTTTGTATTACGAGCAAGCGTTGACTGAGGAGCAATTAGTCCACTTAAGAGGGCGGTTGCAAGTGCCTTTTAACATTAAGAACACGCCAGTCAGCGTTAAGCTTCAAATCGGCTGTCTGCATTTACAAGAACACCATGCCGACACGAGTCAGATGCTACGTCGAGTCGATTTGGCGCTGAAGAAAGCCCGCCATTCTCGTAGCGCGATTGCATACTATGCCCAAAATGATGATATTCGTCAGTTAAGGGAACTGAAAATTATCGATAGTTTGCCTAAAGGTTTGCAACGTAATCAAGTATATATGGTGTATCAAGCTAAACAGGATATTGCCACGGGTCGATGTTTTCAGGTTGAAGCCTTGATGCGTTGGGAGCATGACGAACTTGGCATTATTTCTCCGGGAGAATTTATTCCCTTAGCTGAATATGCTGGCATGATTGATTTAGTCAGCCAATGGGCACTCGATCAGGTTTTAGTACAGCAGGCAAAATGGCGCGCGGCGGGGATACAATTGTGTGTTGCAGTTAACCTGTCGACACGGGATCTTGACAGTGAAACCTTACCCCAAGAAATTGCTGCAAGATTAGCCTATTACCAGCTCCCACCCGAATCCTTGATGATCGAAATTACTGAAAGCACTTTAATGGCGGATTTAACTAAGGCGGTTGAGACGTTAGGAAAGATACGTGCCTTAGGGGTTAGACTTGCAATTGATGATTTTGGTACGGGTCATTCTTCCTTAGCTTATTTAAAGCATTTACCCGTTAATGAAGTCAAAATCGATAAAGCCTTTTTAAAGGATCTAGAGCAGGATAAACCGTCGGAATACATCCTCGAAGCCAGTATTAATATTGCCAAAAAACTCGGTTATGAGGTAACTGTTGAAGGAATTGAAACGCTTGAGATTAGAGATAGGTTAGTGGCTATGGGGGTTGATACTATACAAGGCATGTATTACGCGAAGCCCATGAGTGCCGCTGAACTCGAAATGAACTGGGCCCAACTACATAATACAATCTAAACTTTGTGCTCATTAAAGTAAGCGCTCGTTAAATCAAATGCTCGTTAAATCAAGAGTATTAAGGCTTGCAGTTGAGCCTTAATACTGTCCAGTTATCGCTTGAGTGATTTTTGTTGCCTTTGCTTATGTCGAAATAAGCTCGGGAAATCGCGCGTGTACTTGTATGTAAGAGTATTAGCTTTATTCGCTTGATGTGAAACCAAGACTTAATATGGCGATTAACTCTGCCGGCATAGGCGCTAGTTGGCGGGCTTGATTCATACACACCATTTCAATTGTTGCCGTGACCGCAGGCTTTTTACCCTGTGGACGCCAAATCTCCTGCTGCCACACAGTGCGGTACTTACTCTCAAAGTAAAACTTAGTGCGAACATCGATAATATCGGCAAATTCCACCCCCTCATGGCACAACATATCGCTACGATACACAGCAAAACCCAGTTGGTTTTGTTGCCATAATGCACTTAAACGCTCAGCACCAATCACATGCTCACGGGCGCGTTCGAAGTATTTCAAAAAGTTGGGGTGATACACCACGCCAGAAAAATCAGTATCTTCATAGTAGATTTGCACTGGGAAAGAAAAGGTCGGGCTAAATTGCGGCATGGGGTACGGCTATTCTAGATAGTTTTATTGCGCAATAGTTTAGCGGCTTATCTCTTAAAACAAAACCTCTAATGCGGAGAGACAAAATCGCTGTTAAGTGAAATGTGCAGACTACTTTAGGTCGGCAACGGTGATGCTTAATCTGGCCATGATTGACAATGTGACGACTGAAATCGTCATTAGATTCGATTATGTGACGCTTTTCTGCTTATAGATAAAATGCTTGTTACCCAAAAATATCACGCTAATCAGGCAGTAAAATCACACTATCGTGCCTAATTCATTAATCCCTTCCTATACTGATAACTGCAATCCCTTTCTTACGTTGATTTGCTAGGTTGAGAGCTTTATATGAGCGAAATTAAAAAATCAGAAATATTGACAGAGAGTGGCACAAATGAACTCGAAATTATTGAGTTTCATCTACATAAGACACTTCCTAACGGTGGCCATAAGGTGTGCCATTACGGTATTAATGTCGCCAAAGTGAGAGAAGTGATTAGGGTGCCAGAAACGTCAGATTATCCCAATGCCCAGCGGCACATGGTTGGGGTGTTCTCGCTGCGAGAAAAGTTGATCCCTTTGGTCGATCTAGCCGGATGGCTCGGAATATCGACACCTGAGGATTTAACCCACAAAGTGGTCATAGTGACTGATTTTAATAAGATGATTAATGGGTTCTTAATCGATAGTGTTCGTAGCATCCATAGAGTGTCGTGGGAGCAAGTTGAATCGCCGAGTCAATTTTTAGAAGCGGGTGAAAATGATTGTGTCGTTGCCGTAGTGCGCCGTGATGGCATGCTCATTATGATATTGGATTTTGAGAAAATTATTGCTGACATTAATCCTGAACTGAGTATGGATAAGTACGATGTCACGCTCGATAGAAGTGTACTGATCAATGATAAAATGCTGGCGAAACGTGAAGCGAAAACGATTTTAATTGTCGATGATTCCGCTTTTATTCGTAAGATGATCGAAAATACCCTTCGCAGCGCAGGTTACAACATTATCACAGCCAAAGATGGTGGTGATGCCCTTGAAATGCTAATGGAATTTGAGAATCTTGCTGACCAAGATAATGCTTCTATCTCTGATTTTGTCAGCGCCATTATTACGGATGTTGAGATGCCTCGCATGGATGGCATGCATTTGGTGAAACGCTTAAGAGAATCCAAGGCGTATCGACAAATGCCCATTGTGATGTTTTCCTCTTTAATGAGTGAAGATAACCGCGCAAAGGCGATGGCATTAGGTGCTAACGATACCATTACTAAACCAGAAATTGGTCGTATGGTCGGTATGATAGATAAATACGTATTCGAAGAGTAATGCTATTTCACTTAGCGGCGATATTTGAATATGGGGTATTCGAGTCATTGCTATCAACGTCTTGAGTGATTCTTCAATGACAAACCATATCAAAGTAAAAAGCCATATTCACCGAGGCGAATATGGCTTTTTTGTAGGGTAAACGTTGTTTACTAGCGAATGATCATTTGATCGCGCTCTGGTCCAACAGAAACCATGCTAACGCGTACACCCATTAGGGCTTCAATACGTTCAACATATTGTTGTGCGGCGACAGGCAGGCTTTCGAAGGTGCGACAACCAGTAATATCTTCGCTCCAGCTTGGCATTTGCTCATACACTGGGCTTAACGCAGCAGTTTGTGGCCAAATTGGGTTCTCAGTGTGTTCACCAGCATAGGCAACACAGATTTTCAGATCTTTCATGCCAGAAAGACAATCAATCTTAGTCAGGGCAATTTCGGTTGCTGCTTGTAGCTCAACACCATTACGGGTGGCAACAGCATCAAAATATCCCATGTCACGTGGACGGCCTGTCGTTGCACCAAACTCGTTGGCATTTTCGCGGAAGGCGTCTTGCTCTTCCATTGCGGTCACTAAGGTGCCAGTGCCGACTGATGAGCTAAAGGCTTTCGCGACAGCAATTACGCGCTCTGGACGCAGAGCTGGTAAACCGCTGCCGATACCCGCGTAAGCCGCAGTCACGTTTGAAGATGTGGTATAAGGATATTCGCCGTAGACTAAGTCGCGGCCAGCACCTAATTGCGCTTCAAACAGTAAGCTCGCATCTTGTTTTTGTAATGCTTTTAATGGCTCTGTCACGTTACAAATAAACGGACGCCAAGGTGCCGTCACTTCTAATAACCATGCGGTCATTTCGGCGGCGGTTTGATTAAAATCGCAACTTGGATAAAGTGCTTTTAACTGCGGTAATTTCCAGTCGAGCATAAATTGAATGCGCTCTTGCAGCACTTCAGGTTGGTTTAACCAACCGACTAAAATGCCTTTTTTCATCACGCGATCGCCATAGGCTGGCGCAATCCCTTGACGGGTTGAACCATAGGCGAGGTCGCCAAGACGTTGTTCTTCTAAGGTATCTTCTAATGCATGTAGAGGTAAGCACAGGGTAGCACGGTCAGAAATGCATAATTTGACTTCTATGCCAGCCGCTTGCACTTCAGCAATTTCTACACTGAGTTTTTCAGGGCTGATCACCATGCCAGGGCCTAAAACTGCAACGCAGTTAGGGTTGAAAATGCCACTCGGTAATTGGTGTAATTTAAAGGTGCCATAGTCGTTGACGACGGTATGGCCAGCGTTGTTACCACCTTGAAAGCGAATACTGGCAGCGGCATCCGCGGCTAAATAATCTACGATGCGGCCTTTGCCTTCATCACCCCAATTTGCACCCACAACCACGATCGACGGCATAACAACATCTCCTCATTGATTAAGACGCTATGCTAGACCCGTCATTTGAATAAGAGAAATTAATTATGGTTATCATCCCAATAAGAATTTCATATATCATTGGCTATCATTAACTCTAATACTTTGCAAAAGGTGGCGTTATGCTCGATATCCATTGGTTAAAGACCTTCGTGACTTTAGCTGAATACAAGCATTTTGGGAAAGCGGCCACAGCGCTGCACATGACGCAGCCCAATGTTAGCTTGCATATTAAGCAGTTAGAGCAAAGCACTCGAGTCAAGTTGATTGACCGTAATCCCTTTCGATTAACGCAAGCGGGATTTCGCCTGTTAGAGAGCAGTCAGAAGACGTTAATGGAGCTGCAAATTTGTCAGGCGGATCTCAATGCGATTAATGACCTTAGCCAAGGCACCTTGACCATTGCCGCCAGCGATATTATCTCGCGGTTATTGTTGATCCAGCCGTTTCAGCTCTTTAAGGCGGAGTTTCCGGGAATAGATTTCTCACTGCTCAACACAACCTCATCACAAGCCTCTGAATTGGTGAAAAATGCCGAGGCAGATTTAGGGTTTGTGATTGCGCAGAAGGAAAGTCAGCCACTGCATTTTACTGAGCTACAACAGATTAAATGGTGTGCAATCGGAGATAATTTACAGCAATGGCAGCAGGCAAAACCCTCTGTGGATACGCCCTTAGCCGAGCAACCGACGTTGATTTTATTAGGACACGATACGCGAACCCGCGAATTGCTCGATCCCGCATTGCCGTCGCTGAACTTATCGAATTACAGAATAATGGAAGTCGGTAGTGTTGACGCGCAAATCGATTGGGCTGAGGCGGGATTTGGTGTGGCTATCGTACCGGAGTTTTCGGTTTACACTAAGGCGAATCTCACCACTAAAGTCACTCCTCTACCGCAATTCCCTACAACGAGTTTAGGTTATATTGTGCGCCAGAATCAGATCCTGTCGAAGGCTATTAAGCAGCTGTTATATTGGGTGAATCAAGAGATCATTCGCTCGCAGCGGTAATCTATCATTCGCTCGTAGTAATAGGCGATTAGTCAGCGACTAAGAGCAGTTTGTCGTATTGGCCTGTGGCTTTTAGCTGTGATAAGCCAGCGTCGAGTTGGGTCGCTAAGGTTTGTGCTTGCGGATTTCCTTTCGAGAAGGCCAAAAAAATATCGCTGCTGTGGTTAGCAAATGCAGGAATAATCTCATCATCTACCCCCATTTTTTTCAGGTTTTCCTTCGCGACTAAGTCGAACATCAAGGCGGCATCTATGCGACCAATCAACAATAAATTGATGAGCTGTTGTTGGTTGGCGACGGTGACGATATTGAGCTGTTGCTGTTTAACTAATGTGGGAAACTCATCGCCATATTCATAGCTTTTAATCACGCCGATAACGGTGCCTTTAGGTAGCGCCCATTTATTGTCTGCCAGAATAGGTTTTTGTTTCTTTTGATAAAAAGAAGCCGTGGCGATAAATAATGGGGTGTTTCCAAAGATGAAGCGTTGCTCAGTACTGTTCTCGCGGGTGACGTTAAACACCCCATCAACTGCACCTTTTTCCGCCATCATTAAGGCGCGGGAGTAGGGCACAACTAAGCTATTCACTTCAATATGCGACTGTTTAAATGCGGCTTGGATTAAACGATGGGAAATACCTTGACCAAACTGATTGGCGAAAGGTGGCCAACTGTCTTCTGCAGCTAAGGTTATGGCTTGAGGTTGCGATTCTGCTGGTATTGCATTGCTTTCTTTAGCGAGTGCCATGTTACAAATAATGGATACGAGCAATAAAACGATGCTAAGTATCAATGCTGACGGCAAATTTAATGCCTGCTGCATCCTGAGCTTCATTCTGTTCCCTGCGCGCATTTTGCTTCCATCTCCCCGCTTAATATATGGCTTTTATAGCATAAAGAATTATATCTAGACTAATGATTTGAATATTAATTACTGATAGTTAGTCCTTTTGTGATGTTAATAGGATATTTTAACAACCTCAGTTTACTGTGTGCGGGTCTATTATTTTTATGTACTGTGTTTAAGGGGAATTTTACGCTGGGTAACACATGAACTGGCTTAGCTTTCTTGCTAAGTAGAAGAAATTGAAATGGATAAGTTTCAATGTTGCCATCAAACGAATCGCTAAATTGTTTAGTGAGGTTCGTTTGATGGTGATGTGTGTTGATCTTAGCTGCGCTATTTGACCTTAGTGGCTTGCATAGTAAACCAAGTCTTGTAGGGCTGATATTTGTCATAGCACCAATGGAATAGGGTGCTGTAGAAGAAGAAAAAGATCAAAAAAACCGCTTCTAAGCCCATGGCTGCCAACCAACCTATCTGTAGAAACCAGGCGATGGTCGGTATGCTAATGAAAATAAGTCCCCCTTCAAATCCAAAGGTATGCAGTATTCTGGTTTTCAAAGTGCGTTGCTCTCGATTTGCCCCAAATACCCTGTCGAATCCTAGGTTGTAGAAGTAGTTCCATACCACGGTATAAAGACTCAAAGCGATACCTACTATGACAAGTTCACTGGTTCCCTTGCCTGATATTAGGGCAGAAACGGGGATAATAATAGCGAGTGCAATCGCTTCAAAGAGTAAGGCGTTAAAGATACGTTCTGTCGTTTTCATGGCTATTTCCCATTCATTTAATGTGACTATGGCCATAATTTTATCTAGTATAAGGATAAGTTATAGTTAGATAGTATCGGTAAAAACGATATGTTTAGTCTCGAACAACTCGAAGCCTTTATGGAAACCGTAGAATCTGGTTCATTTTCGAATGCTGCAAGGCAACTTAAGAAAGCACAATCCGTGATTAGCCAGCATGTGATGAATCTTGAAATTGACTGTGGGGTTGAGTTATTTGACCGTTCGGGTCGTTATCCAGTATTAACGGCCGAAGGTAGTAAATTACTGCCCTACGCAAGAGCGACGATTCTTCAACATCGTAGGCTCAAACATACCGCCTTATCGCTCTTCAGTAGTCAATCTTCAGAAGTGTGCCTTGCGATGGATGAAGGCATTCCGATACAGAGAATATCTGAAATTATTCGGTTGTTAGAAGGTGATTTTCCTAATATCGAACTCGAGTTTCTCAGTGCCTCAAGTATAGACATTATCGACATGGTGCATTCGGGAAGAGCATCTACAGGATTGATTTTTAGTGAATTATCTATGCCAAGTAGTATAGATTTTGAGAGTATTGGGGTGATTCAATTCGATCTTTATGTGGCGAGTTCGCATCCCTTAGCAAAATCAGTTGCACCGAACATGGACTCATTGCGACTGTATCGACAATTACTTATCCGCTCACGGAATACTAAAACCAGTAGTTTTCAGCAGGCGTTCAGTCCTGATGTTTGGTATGCCGATAACTATTACGTGTTATTGGAGCTCGCATTACAGGGCCATGGTTGGTGTCTATTGCCCGAGCATATGGCGTCCAATTTAGTTTCATCGGGTAACTTAACTCGCGTCCCCATAGAATTTGAGCAGATAGGCTGGCATGCAAACGTCGATGTGATCCAGCATCAAGATAAAAGCAGCCTGCCATTATTGAAACGACTCAGACAACTGTTTAGAGAACTCTTGGTTGGACAGAAATAAATGGTTGGACAGAAATAAAGCAAAGCATAAATAAAACCCCAGTTAAGTGAGTATTCTACTGGGGTTTAGTTTTTGTGGATCAGGATTGGTGAATCAGGATTAATTATTACGCGGAAAGTTAGCCAGCACTAGCTCGGCCACTTTGCGCAGTTCATTCGGGCAAATTCCACTGGTCGCTTGTACGGCCATACCTTGCAATACAGTGCCTATATAACGGGCAAGCAGCAAGGGATCGGCGTCAGCGGGCAAATCACCTTCATCTTTGGCGCGTTGCAGTCGTTCGCACAGGGCTATTTCACCGTCACGGCGACGATTAATCAAAGTGTCTTTAATCGCTTGTCCTGCTTCACTACAGGTGAGTGCCCCTTGAACAATCAAACATCCCTGTGGATGGCTTTTATCCACCAAAGAGCTTGCCGCACCGAGTAGCATTGACTCGATAACCTGATAGGCGGTTTTTTGTTCCAGTGCCGGGTAGAAAAACGCACAGGGGCGCTGTTCATACAATTCTATCGCTTTGAGAAATAACTGTTCTTTATTACCGAACGCGGCATAAAGGCTAGGTTTATTAATGCCCATAGCTTGGGTGAGATCGGTTAACGATGTACCTTCAAAACCTTTGAGCCAGAAGACTTCTAAGGCTTTTGCTAATGCATCGTCAGTGTCAAAAGCTCGTGGGCGACCAACACAGGGCGTCTGGGTGACGGTTGACATCATTAGGCTCCTCAATTCTCAATTGCCCCTAGGATAGACATGGGTTTAGTCCCTGTCCAGCCACACTTGCCACTGATGACGGACTTAGGGGGATATGTCTACTTAGTCATTCAAGGTGTCACCTAAGTTCAGCATGTTATCTGCGTTAGTCAGTGTTTGCTTCAATATTCATCAAAATGCTTTGCAGTTCAAACTCGTAGCCTTTTGCCTCTGGACGCATTGCCTGCCTAGGGTAAGTGCACACTTTTAATTAAATACCGTTCGGTACATAAATTTGTTGACAGCATCATTTTACGCTATATATTACCGCCCAGTACAGAATATTTTTTACCAGTCGGTATTTAATTGGTTTGGTTTGTAACACAGCTGCATGTGTGTGGTTCGAACAGCGTGAAATGCCCGCCACTTTGAGGATAGTAATATGATGAGTAACAAACCTTTACGAATAATGATGTTAACGGCTGTGGCTGCTTTCGTCCTTTCAGCTTGTGGTGAGCAAACAGCGCAGCAGGGACCTGCACCGAGTGCGCCTAAGGTGGATGTCGCTCAGGTATTATATGAGCGAGTCACCGAATGGGATGAGTTTACCGGTCGTTTACAGGCGCCAGAAAGTGTCACCCTTATCCCGCGGGTGTCTGGTTACATTGAATCAGTGAATTTTAAGGAAGGCGCTTTAGTGAAGAAAGGTGACGTACTCTTTCGCATCGATCCAAGCGTGTTTGAAGTGGAAGTGGCCCGGTTAAAAGCGGATCTTGCTAGCGCTATTTCTGCAGAGCAACTGGCCACTAATGATTTTGAACGGGCACATAAGTTATTTGACCAAAAGGCGGTCTCGGCCGAATTACTCGATACCCGTGAGTCGAATAAACGTCAGACTGCAGCGGCGGTTGCGTCGGTGAAAGCAGCACTCATGCGCGCCGAGCTTGATTTAGCTTATACCCAAGTACAAGCGCCGATTGATGGCCGAGTATCCTACGCCAACGTCACTGCGGGTAACTATGTCACCGCAGGGCAGAGTGTGCTGACCAGCTTAGTCTCTACCGCCAGCATGTATGCCTATTTTGATGTGGACGAGCAAACCTACCTTAAATACGTGAAGTTAACTGCGCAGAACAAACGTAACGATCCCCGTGCTGGCGATAATCCTGTTTACATGGCTTTAGCCAATGAGCGCGATTATCACCATATTGGCATGGTCGACTTTGTGGATAATGCGATGGATAAGCAGACGGGTACTATTCGAGTTCGTGCGACTTTTGACAATGAAGACAATAACCTATTGCCAGGCTTGTTTGCGCGTCTTCGTACTGCGGGCAGTGGCGCCTATGAGGGGATCTTGATTGACGATAAAGCCGTTGGCACAGATCTCAATAATAAGTTTGTGCTGGTCGTCGGTCATGATGGCACGGTCGAATATCGCGGCGTGACCTTAGGCGAAAAAGTCCAAGGACTGCGCATTGTAACCCAAGGCTTGATGGCCGAAGACAAGATCGTCGTCAACGGTATGCAACGCGTACGTCCTAAGATGCAAATTGAGCCAAACATAGTGGACATGGTCGACAACGACAAGCTCGAAGCACTGCGCCAAGCCCAGTTAATACTCGATAAAAACCAAGAGCATTTGACGGCGCAAGCGGTCGAAACGGCGAGCCGCGGTTAAGGAATCACACACTATGTTGTCGCAATTTTTCATTAAAAGACCGATATTTGCAGCCGTGCTGTCATTGCTGTTTCTTATCACGGGGGCGATTGCCGTTTGGCAGTTGCCTATCACCGAATATCCAGAGGTAGTGCCACCAACGGTAGTGGTCACTGCTAATTATCCTGGCGCAAATCCTAAAGTGATTGCCGAAACAGTGGCTTCACCGCTGGAGCAGGAAATCAACGGCGTCGAAGACATGTTGTACATGTCATCGCAGGCGACGTCCGATGGACGTATGACCTTGACTATCACCTTTGCGATTGGCACGGATGTGGATAAGGCTCAAACCCAAGTGCAGAGCCGAGTCGATCGTGCTATGCCCCGTCTGCCGCAGGAAGTACAACGTCTTGGTATAGTCACCGAAAAATCATCGCCGGATCTCACCATGGTGGTGCATTTGTTATCGCCGGATAACCGTTACGACATGTTGTATCTGTCTAACTATGCGGCGCTAAACGTCAAAGACGAGTTAGCGCGGATTAACGGTGTCGGCGCGGTACGTTTGTTTGGCGCCGGCGAATACAGCCTGCGAATTTGGCTCGATCCGAATAAAGTCTCGGCGCTGGGTTTATCGCCAGCGGACATTATTGCCGCCGTTCGTGAGCAAAACCAACAGGCAGCAGCGGGCAGTTTAGGCGCGCAGCCCAGTGGCAGTGCTGACTTTCAACTTTTAATTAACGTGAAAGGCCGTTTAACTGAACTGTCTGAATTTGAAGATATCATCATCAAAGTTGGTCAGAATGCTGAAGTGATCCGCCTTAAAGATGTCGCGCGGGTGGAACTCGGGGCAACGAGTTATGCGCTGCGCTCTTTACTCGATAATAAGGATGCGGTCGCTATTCCTGTATTCCAAGCATCGGGCTCTAACGCGATTCAGATTTCCGACGATGTGCGCGCCAAAATGGCAGAGCTGTCTAAAGGATTCCCTGAAGGACTCGAATATGAGATCGTTTACGACCCAACAGTGTTCGTGCGTGGCTCGATTGAAGCTGTGGTAAAAACCCTGCTCGAAGCCGTGTTGCTGGTGGTGTTAGTGGTGGTACTGTTCCTGCAAACTTGGCGCGCATCGATTATTCCGCTGGTGGCCGTGCCTGTGTCTTTGGTCGGTACCTTTGCCTTTATGCATTTGCTCGGTTTCTCGTTAAACGCCTTGTCGCTATTTGGGCTGGTGCTCGCCATCGGGATTGTGGTTGACGATGCCATCGTGGTGGTGGAAAACGTCGAGCGTAATATTGCCGCAGGATTAAGCCCAGTTGCGGCAACACAAAAGGCGATGAAGGAAGTGACTGGCCCGATTGTGGCAACCACCTTAGTGCTGGCGGCGGTGTTTATTCCAACGGCCTTTATGAGCGGTTTAACCGGGCAGTTCTATAAACAGTTTGCCTTGACTATTACTATCTCGACCTTTATCTCGGCGATTAACTCACTCACTTTGAGTCCGGCATTATCGGCGCTGTTACTCAAGAGCCATGATGCACCTAAGGACGGCTTAACCCGTCTAATGGATAAGTTGTTTGGTGCTTGGTTATTTGTGCCTTTTAATCGTTTATTTAACCGTGCATCCGATGGTTATGGCTGGTTAGTGCGTAAGGTGATCCGTTTTGGCGGCATTATTGGCCTAGTGTATTTAGGCATGGTGGCGTTAACGGGTGTGCAATTTGCCAATACACCAACGGGTTATGTACCCGGCCAAGATAAACAGTATTTAGTGGCCTTTGCTCAGTTGCCCGATGCGGCATCCCTTGAACGTACGGATAGTGTGATCAAGAAGATGTCTGAGATTGCGCTAAATCACCCCGGAGTAGCGCACTCGATTGCCTTCCCTGGCCTTAGCATCAACGGTTTTACCAATAGTCCTAACTCAGGCGTGGTGTTTGTTGCGCTCGATGATTTTGACTCGCGTACCAGTCCTGAACTGTCGGCGAATGCCATTGCAGGACAATTGAATCAGCAATTTGCTGCTATTCAAGACGCGTTTATTGCCATCTTCCCGCCGCCACCTGTGCAAGGCCTCGGCACCATAGGAGGGTTCCGTCTGCAAATTCAAGACAGAGCCAACCTTGGTTATGAGGCCTTGTATCAGGTGACCCAACAAGTGATGTACAAGGCGTGGGCCGATCCTCAGTTAGCTGGCGTTTTCTCTAGCTATCAAGTGAACGTGCCACAACTTGAACTGGATATCGATCGGACTAAAGCGAAACAGCAGGCAGTGTCGCTCGATCAAATTTTCCAGACATTACAAACCTATATGGGCTCGACTTATGTCAACGACTTCAATCGTTTCGGCCGAACCTATCAGGTGAATATGCAAGCTGACGAGGCCTTCCGTCAAAGTCCGCAACAGATAAGTCAGCTAAAGGTGCCGAATCTGAATGGTGACATGATCCCGCTAGGTTCGTTCATCAACGTCAGCCAAAGTTCAGGCCCAGACAGAGTGATGCACTATAACGGTTTCACGACCGCTGAAATCAACGGTGGTCCAGCGCTCGGAGTGAGTACAGGCCAAGCGCAGGCGGCGATTGAGAAAATTTTGGCTGAAACGTTACCTAATGGTATGACTTATGAGTGGACCGAGCTGACCTATCAGCAAATTCTCGCGGGCAATACGGGTCTTTTGGTTTTCCCGCTGGTGATCATCTTAGTGTTTATGGTGCTAGCCGCCCAGTACGAGAGCTTAAGCCTGCCATTGGCGATTATCTTAATCATCCCAATGACACTGCTCTCGGCGCTCAGTGGTGTGCTGATTTACGGTGGCGATAATAATATTTTCACC
This sequence comes from Shewanella sp. SW32, assembly GCF_025653365.1. Taxonomy (NCBI): domain Bacteria; kingdom Pseudomonadati; phylum Pseudomonadota; class Gammaproteobacteria; order Alteromonadales; family Shewanellaceae; genus Shewanella; species Shewanella sp. SW32. The sequence goes on from NZ_JAKKSJ010000021.1 coordinate 63,203, forward strand.
CAAATTGGCCTGATAGTACTGGTGGGGCTGGCGACTAAAAACGCTATCTTGATTGTCGAGTTCGCGAAAGAGAAACAAGACCATGGTATGGCACCTATGGAGGCGATATTAGAGGCAGCAAGATTACGTTTACGTCCTATCTTGATGACATCTATCGCCTTTATCATGGGAGTGGTGCCTATGGTGTTCTCCACTGGCGCGGGCGCCGAGATGCGCCAAGCCATGGGCGTGGCAGTATTCGCTGGTATGATTGGGGTGACTGTATTTGGTCTTATCCTAACGCCGCTGTTTTACTATGCCTTAGCAAAGAGAGGCGGTAAAAAAGCCGATGAGCATAAAGAGATAACAGTCGGTTAAGCTTGTTTTCTAGTTGAAAAATACATGAAAGGTCTACATTGAGTAGGCCTTTTTTGTTTATTCACGGCGAGAGCGATTAGATTTGACTATCTTTAGCTGGGGTTAAATAACATTAGGTCAATTGATGCTTAGTGATGGTATTGCTCACTAGGTTAAAACTAAAACCAGAAATGAGGAATATCGTTGGTATTTTCTGGATCATCAATAAGAAACAATGAATAACTATTACCAGACCATTCTGTTAGCTTATAACTTATTGCCACTTGAGCGCGTCATTATCACAGTATGATTAGAATGGTTACTGTTTTACGACTTTTCTATATATTTTGATGATTATTCAATATATTAGTAATGTACAATGCTAGATGAATCTAGATCGTTTTTTTACGCAGAACTCAGCTAAGGTACTTGTTGACCTTGCATCACTATGCCCGAGGTAACGGATGATCCTATATCGCGTTTTATATGCGTTAGTACTTTGCGTTTTGATCTATTTCACGCCTCAAGTCATGGCTGCTGAACTCAATATTAATGTTGTAGATCTGCAACAACAGGCCATTGCCGATACTGTTGTGGAGCTGATCCCTGCTGTAATGCCCGATAATGCGATACCTATCGAGCATTATGAAATGTCGCAAAAAAATCGAACCTTTATCCCCTTTGTGCTGGCGGTGCCTAAAGGTGCAAAGGTGGATTTTCCCAACTTAGATCGTACTCGCCACCATGTGTATTCTTTTTCAGAAGCTAAACCTTTCGAACTTAAATTGTATGTGGGTCAGGCCGAAGCGCCGATTCAGTTCGATAAACCTGGTTTGGTCGCGCTTGGCTGTAATATTCACGATTATATGCAGGCATTTATCTATGTGGCTGATAGCCCTATTGTCGCTGTGACGGACGAAAAAGGTGAGATCCAGTTTAAGGGACTTACCGCCGGTCAATATAAAGTTAAGCGCTGGCATCCATGGCAGAAGGCGGCATCAGAGCCAACGGATTTACTGATAGTTAATGGCCCTAATCAACTCAGCCTGCCCTTAGACATTGAGCGTCAAGCTAAACCGTCGGCTCCGCCGTCGGGATTTGGTCACTACGATTCTGAAGGTAAGCCATTACATGCTAAATAGTTTTCGCGCTCGGCTGATTTTAGTTTTCTTTATTGTGCTGACGTTGGTGCAATTTGCCACGGCATTTTCCGTGTTGACAGCGACCGAAAAAGATAACTTTTTACAGCAACAGAAAAGCCTCGATATTGGCGCGAATGTGTTTCTTGAAGTGTTATCGAATCGCGGTATTCAGCTCAGTCAAAGTTTGTCCGTACTCAGTGCCGATTTTGGTTTTAAGCGCGCGATTGCTACTGGTGAGCAAGAAACCATTGAGTCAGTGTTATCTAATCATGGATCTCGTATTGGTGCCGACGCCGCTGTATTGCTATCACCTAAAGGGGAGCTCTTGACCTCGAGTTTGCCTGGACTCACTCAGGATGATATTCAATCCTTATTTAATATGACCACCAGCAATCATAATGCGTTAGCTATCCTTAATTTTGATCATGCTAGCTATCAGTTTGTGCTGCAGCCGGTGAAGGCGCCGACCTTAATCGCTTGGGTTGGCATGGGGTTTCTATTAGATGAGAAGGTCGCCCAACAAGCTAAAGCCATTACGGGCATCGATGTGAGTTTTGTCAATCAGGCAACGGGCCGCACTGAAATTGCTTCAACCTTATCAGATAATGAAAAGTTAAGCGTAATTGAGCAGGCGAGCTTATTGCCTAGCTTGCTGAAAATGCCTAGTGAAAGTATTCCCGTAGATCATCTGTCTATGGGCATCAAACTTTATGATCACAACGGCAGCCAATTAGCACTACTACATCAATCAAACCTTAAGTGGCAGCAAAGTTATCAGCAACTACGCAATAATATGCTGCTGATTTTTGCTTTGACCTTAGCACTGGCGATTGCGATTGCGATTTGGTTGTCGGGCAGTTTGACTGAACCCGTGCATCAACTTGTGAATTATGCCCGCAAAATCGGTCAAGGTAAGCAGCCTGCCAATATTCAAGGTGCGCCAGCAGAACTGCGGGTGTTGGCCAAAAGTTTGTCCTTAATGCGCGATGATATTGAAGCGCGGGAAAAGGATTTAGTCTATCAATCCCGCCACGACAGTTTGACGGGATTACTCAATCGTTTTGCGGCAAAACAGCATTTGGCGGATCTTAACGATAAATTATCCGGTGCTATGGTGTTGTTAGATATTAAACATTTCCGTCATATCAACGATATTATTGGTTTTGCCAATGCCGATACTTTGTTACTGCTTTTTGCTCGTCGCCTAGAGCAATTAGCACCGACACCGGATTTACTGGCGCGTTTAGATGGTGACTCATTTTTACTCCTTTACAGTCAAGGGATCCGCCCCGAGCACTTGCTGAAATCATTGGATATGTTGGAGTCTCCCTTTCCAATCCAAGGCTCAAACATTTCTCTTACCGTGCGGGCGGGATTACTCGAAATCGATGGTAATGGTGCTGATATCGATGTATTGGTGCGCCGCGCCGAAATTGCCCTCAATCAAGCCTGTCTCGAAGAGCAACGTATTGTCAGTTATCGTCAAGGCGCCGATGAAAAGTATCAGCGTGAGCTGACGATTATCCGTGATTTGCCTATAGGTTTAGCGCAAAACCAATTGTATTTAGTGTTCCAACCTAAAGTGGATTTACGCCTAAACCAGTGCACTGGCGCCGAGGCATTGATCCGCTGGCAACATCCTACGCTAGGGTTTATTCCGCCCGATGAATTTATCCAACTGGCTGAAAATTCAGGCAACATTGATATTGTTAGCCAGTGGGTATTGAAGCAGGCAATTCAGCAATTAGTGACATGGCAGCGGCGGGGTATAGTGCTAAAACTGGCTATTAACCTGTCGGCCCATGATTTAGTCGATACTCGCTTACCGAATCAAATCGCCATTTTACTGAAAGATAATAATCTGCCAAGCGGTGCACTCTGTATCGAAGTCACTGAAGGCGCCGTGATGAAAGATGCACAGACTGTGGTGAGTGTATTACAGCGATTCCGTGACATGGGTGTGTCTGTTGCCATTGATGATTTTGGCACAGGTCATTCATCATTAGCCTATTTGAAAATTTTACCCGTTAATGAGGTGAAAATTGATCGCAGCTTTATCAAAGACATGCTCACGGATAGCCAGGATGTGATGATAGTCGATACGAGTATTAAATTGATCCATGGCTTAGGTTTTACCGTAGTAGCCGAAGGCGTTGAAGAACAAGAAGGTGTTGAGATATTGCGTAATCTTGATTGCGATATCATTCAAGGTTACGTGTTTTCGAAACCCTTAAAAGCGGCTGAATTTGATCTGTGGTTCGAGGCGTTTAACCATCCAAATACCGCTGATGCATAAGCGCATTTACTCAAGTCAATATGCAAAGACGCTAGACTAACGATTCATCGTCGACAGAATTAGAGCGGAGCATCAAGTGAACATTTCCATAAATGCATTGAAGTTGAATTCATTAACTTGGACTTATGTTAAGGCTTTGTCTTGCCTATTTTTACTATTGAGCACTGTTCCTACGTTTGCTGAAGGTAGCCGTGTGGTCGCGACTGGCGGCGGGACGATGATTGAAGGCAGTGCTGGCGGTGGCATAGTGCCATGGGCTGTGATCAACGGTTATGGCAGTAGCGGTGAATGGTCGGCAACGGCGATGGCGACGGGTGTCTATGTCGATGATTTTACGCTGAAAGTGATCGGTGCTTCTTTGAGTTTTGATAATCGATTCGAGCTGAGCGTTGCGCGGCAAACCTTTGATTTGGATACTATGGGCGGCGAGTTAGGCCAAGATATCTTCGGCGTAAAATACAAGCTTGCCGGAGAGCTGCTTTATACGGCTATGCCGCAAATTACCTTAGGTGCCCAGTATAAAAGAGTCGATGACTTTGCGATTCCTCAGGCAGTTGGGGCGCGGGATGATTGGGGTTTAGATGTGTATATTGCTGCCAGCAAAGTATTTTTTGATGCGATAGCGGGACGAAATGTATTACTCAATGGGACCGTGCGCGCGACCAAGGCGAATCAAACGGGTTTATTGGGTTTTGGTACTCAAGCCAATCATGATTACCAGTTTGTGCTCGAAGCCTCTGCCGCGGTATTGCTGACGGATAATGTGGCACTGGGTATCGAATATCGCCAGAAACCCGATGAGTTAGCTTTTGCCCAGGAGGATGATTGGCAAGATGTGTTTTTAGCGTGGTTTATCAATAAGCATTTTTCCGTGGTTACGGCCTATGCGAATTTGGGCAGCATTGCGGGGTTTGAAGAGCAACGGGGTTGGTACCTGTCGGTGGAGGGGGCGTTATGAGGCGTTTACGGGTGAAGCTAATACCTTTCGTCGCAGTGTTTTTTTTCACTGGCTGTGCGGTGCAAACGACCGAAACCTCAGCATCACAAAATCTCTTGAGTCGCCAAACCGCAAGCCATCAAACCTTATACCAAGATTTAGGTGGTAACGCAGGCGTATCGGCGATAGTCGATGGTTTGCTGGCACGTATTGCCACTGATCCACGCATAGTGCATCACTTTCAAGAGACAGATATTGCGTTATTTCGTGAGCGTGCCATTGAACATTTCTGTCTGGTTGCCGATGGCGGCTGCGTGTATCACGGCGAAAGTATGCAGCACAGTCATAGAGGCTTGAATATTACTCAAGCGGATTTCGATGCCTTAGTCGGCCATTTGATTGAATCGATGAAAGAGCAACATATTCCGCTATCTACCCGTAATGCCTTTCTAAAACGTCTCGCCCCTATGTATACGGACATTACCTATCATTAGTGTGTTGTTTGTATTATCAAAAAGTGGCCTTTAAATATGGCGAAGGTGTTTGATGCGGTTAGTGTGATGAATCGCCTCATTTTTGTCTTGTGACTAGAGCAATAACGCCTCATCTATGGGATGAAATTGAGAGGCTGCATCCCTTAAGGATTTAGCCGTCAGGGTAGGGACGCCATAGACTTGGGTTTCAACGCCATATTTTTGATGGATTTTTTGCAGCAATAAATCGAAATCGCCATCCCCAGACAATAAGATCACAGTATCCACTTCACTCGCCGCTTCCATAATATCTATCGTGATCCCCACGTCCCAATCGCCTTTGGCCGAACCATCACTACGTTGGATGAAAGGTTTTAACTTCACCTCAAAACCTATGTGCTTTAACGCGTCTTGAAATTTCAATTGCCCATCGTCGCCCTTATGGATGGCATAAGCCACGGCCAACGCTATATCACCTTCATAACCTAAGTGTTGCCACAGTTTACGATAATTAAATTGGCGACCATAGGCTTCACGGCAGGTGTAATAGATGTTTTGTACATCGACAAATAAAGCGATTTTTTTCAAGGCGTTTTCCAGCGGTTAGGGGAGTAAGGGCACTATAGCATATCGAGGCAATGGGGTTTTCAAGGATGTTAGAGTGTTGGGTTCAGCCGTCGAGATTGTGAACCCAAAGCGTATGTTAGCTTCTATGGTATTTTTGATATTCGCCCGGTGACATGCCGCAGAGTTTTTTAAAGTAACGCCCCATATGACTTTGATTGGCAAAGCCATTATTGAGGGCGATATCGGTCAAGGATTGCGTTGAATGGCTCAAGCTTTGTTTGACCTTTTCAATGCGCACTTGCAGCAAATACTCCTGCGGCGTCATCGCAAATTGGCATTTAAACATGCGACAAAAATGGTACTCGCTAAGTTGGGCAAGCTCGGCCAACTCAGACAAGTAAATCTGCCTATGGGAATGGCAATGAATAAACTCTTTGATCGCTTTGGCCACTTTAGGTGCGAGTCCACCCTTAATTGGCCCCACCGACAAATTAAAGCCTGAGCTTTGCAGCAAAGTCACCAGCACAGTGTCGGTTACTTGTTCCATCATCAGATGGTGATCACTCGTCTGCCAATCGAGCCCGGCAACTTGGTGCCGAAACAGCGCCTCTAATCTCGGATTATCGACAAAGGTCAACTCAGGTAAACGCACTTGGCGTGGATCTTTATCAAAGACTCGCACCGCCAATTTTTTAAGATGTTCATCGCTAAAATACAAATGCATAAACTGCTGCGGTTGTCCCAGTTGCCAATGGCTTTGGCAGCCTTGGGGCATAAGGCAAAACTTACTGGGCGCGCCATAGTCGGCCTTGATATCGGTTCTGTGGGTTTCGTAGCCGCCATCCAGATACATGCTCAGCGTATGTTGTGCATCGTTTTGGTAATACAGACGCTCGCCCGCATTTTGATAATGGGCCCAAGATAAATCCTCCGTAATCGCTTGCTTACGAATACAGGTTTTGGCGGATTTATCAAAACTGATGTATTTGGGCTCCATGGGTTCCTAGTGATCTCACTGGCTAAGCATTTTGTCTTTCCAAATTATCGCACTTATGGGCGTGGCTCAACGTCCGCTCGCGATTAAAACCGCAATATCGTGTTATGACCAACAAGATGGTGACATAAGGACGAAAGCCATAGTTGTATAGTTTGCCTCATTAAGCATTTTATGAAGGTGTAGGGGACTCATTATGGCTGCTGTGATGTATTTGCTGATGATTTTTGTGTGGGGTTTTTCGTGGATTGCCATTAAGTGGCAGCACGGTGAGGTGGCGACGGAAGTCTCGATTTTCTATCGGTTTGCGATTGCGAGTCTCTTGATGTTCGCCATTGGCTTTGCCTTTAACAAGCTGCAAGCGGTAAAGCTTAGGCAGCATCCTTGGTTTGCACTACAAGGCGTGTGTCTATTTTGTTTGAACTTTATCGCGTTTTATACCGCAACCCATTATATCGCCAGCGGTTTAACGGCGGTGATTATGGCCACTGCCCCCATTTTTAATGCGATACATGGCCGCATTTTTTACGGTACGCCAACTAGTCGTAATTTTTGGTTAGGCGTCGGTGTCGGTCTGGGGGGCATTAGCTTACTCTTTGGTGCCGATTTGCTCGCGACTCAGTGGTCACAAAATTTAGTTTGGGGCTTATTGTTTTCGCTGCTAGGTACGTGGTTTTTCTCGATTGGTAACATGATCAGTATGCGCAACTCGCGCGATAATGTGTCGCCCTTTACTTCAACAGCGTATGCCATGTGCTATGGCAGTGCGGCCTTATTGCTCATCATTTGGTTTAAAGATTTAAGCTTTAGTTTACCGCTGACAACCAGCTATCTTGGCAGCTTGTTCTACTTAGCCGTTATCGCCTCTGTGGTTGGCTTTACCGCTTATTTGATCTTGGTTGAGCGAATTGGCGCTAATGCCGCTGCGTATCTGTTGGTGATTACCCCTGTGGTGGCGTTAAGTGTATCGAGTGTGTTTGAGGATTATCAGTGGACTTGGTATTCAAGCGTGGGACTCTTGCTAGTCGCGCTCGGTAACATGTTAACCCGCCGTCAAAAACCGCTTGGTGCTGGTCTCGGTTTACTTTTAGGCTTAGCCAATAAAGCAAAAAACGCTTAAAATGTTAATGAGAAAAAAGCCAAGGCACTGAGTACCTTGGCTTTTTGTTATTCGATTATCAAGAGCTATGATTCGCGTTAGGCTTTAGGTGCGAGTTCCTGCTTTGCGGCCACCTCTTGGGCCGCTAACTCTTGCGCTTTAATCGCCGCTTCGAGCTTAGCTTCAACATAACCCGGTGAATGGGTCGCTGCCGAGATTAATCGATACATGGCAGGGATGACGAGTAGTGTCACAAAGGTGGCGAATGCCATACCGAAGAACACTACAGTACCCACAGCGATACGACTTTCTGAGCCTGCGCCCGTCGAGAAAATTAACGGCACAGCGCCCACTAAGGTGGTGAAGGCTGTCATTAGGATTGGCCGCAAACGACGGGATGACGCATCGATAATAGCTTTATCGAGTTCAAAACCGCGGTCACGCAATTGGTTAGCAAACTCTACGATAAGGATACCGTTTTTAGTTACCATACCAATCAACATGATCATGCCTATCTGGCTGTAGATGTTGATCCCTTGGCTGGTGATCAGTAGTCCTAAGAAACCACCGAATACACCCATAGGCACAGTAAACATCACCACTAACGGGTTGATAAAGCTCTCAAACTGTGCGGCTAATACTAAGTAGGCAACCAGTAAAGCTAAACCAAATACGATAAAGATACTGCTTTGGTTTTCTTTAAAGTCTTTGGATTCGCCCGTGTAACCAATCGAAATATCTTTAGGTAATAATTCAATGGCTTTAGCGTCAAGGAACTTTAAGCCTTCACCTAAGGTGTAACCTTCACTGACGTTAGCCTTGAGGGTGATCGATTTTTGCTTATTGGTGTGGCTTAATCTTTGTGCCGAGGCAATTTCTTCTATATGGGTGACAGTATCGAGAGTGACTAATTCGCCCTTAGCTGACCGCATGTAGATTTGGCTCAGATCACCGACATTGTTGAAACTGTTTTCATCACCGCGTAAATACACATCGTATTCTTCGCCTCGATCAACAAAGGTCGTTTCGGTGCGGCCACCCAGCATGACTTCTAAGGTTTCCGATACTTGGTCGACACTGATCCCCAGTTCTGCGGCGCGCTCTTTATCGACAGTAACAATGAGTTCTGGCGTTGTTTCTGCGTAGTCTAAGTCAGCCCCTTCCATCATAGGGCTAGCGTTAGCCTCTTCTTTCAATATCTGCGCCCACTTAAACAGTTCGGCATAGTCCGAACCACCAAGTACAAATTGCACGGGTTCGCTCGATTGCCCCCTAAAGCCTGGCATCATAGGGCGAACCATTACATCTGGAATATCCTTTAAGGCATTGCTAATAATTCCAAGGGCTTGCTGCGCTGTCACATCGCGGTGTTCCCAATCTTCTAGCTGCATGATGACAAAGCCAGTTTGATCGCCAGCACGGCCACCAAAGGCGGGAGCTTGTACGCTGAAGGATCGCAGCACACCTTTACCTAGCAAGGGCATGAGTCTGTCTTCGACTATGTCCATGTTGGCTGTCATACGGTTATAACTGGTGCCTTCGGCGCCTTTAATAAAGGCGAACAACACGCCGCGGTCTTCCTGCGGCGCAAGCTGTGACGGTACTTGTTGCATTAACCAAGCGCTGCCGCCGATACAAGCGAGTATGACTAGCGGTGCGAGTAGACGAAATTTAATCGCTCGTGTCACGGCGACACGATAAACGCTTTCCATGCGAGCAAAGCCGCTGTCGACCCAACGATTAAAGCGATTCGGTTTGACGTTGGCTTTGAGTAATTTACTGCTCAGTACAGGCGTAAGTGTGAGTGCCACTAAGGAGGAGAACAGCACTGACACCGCCAGCATCACGGAGAACTCGGTAAATAGTAGCCCGACCATGCCCTCCATAAAGGAAATAGGGAGGAATACCATCACCAGCACCGCCGTAGTGGCGATAACGGCAAAGCCCACTTCGCGAGTACCTTTATAGGCGGCGAGTAAGGGCTCTTCACCTTTTTCGATATGGTGGAAAATGTTTTCAACCACCACAATCGCATCATCCACCACTAGACCGATGGAGAGAATTAATGCCATCAATGTCAGTAGATTAATCGAATAACCTAGCATGTTGGCGGCGATAAATGCCGAGATCAAAGATACTGGAACCGTCACCGCTGGGATTAACGTTGCTCGTGCTTGTCCAATGAAGATATACAGCACGAGTACGACCAAGGCGCCGGTGACATAAAGTGTGCTATACACTTCGTTAATCGAGCGGTCGATAAATACGGTCGAGTCGAAGTCGACCACTAGGCTAGTGCCTTCGGGCAGGAAGTCTTGTACGCGATCAACTTCTTTATGCACTTCTTTGGCAACGAGCAGAGGGTTGGCATCGGACTGGGCAATAATGCCTAAACTGATGTTAACTATGCCGTCGCTTTTGAAGGTCGAGTTTTCGTTTTGTGCTCCAACAGCTACATCCGCCACATCTTTTAAGTAGATAGCCGTGCCATCGCTGGCGGTACGCACCACAAGATAGTCGAAATCCTTCGGCGTGTAGTACAAGCGTTTGGTACGCACCGACATCACTGTGGTGTCGTTGCGCACTTGGCCGCCGGGCGTTTCTATGTTCTCTTTACGCAGGGCGTTAATAATATCCGTGGCTGTGACATTACGTCCTGCCATTTGTTCGGGTCTGAGCTTGACGTACATGACCTTATACAAGCCGCCGGAAATGCTGATAGAACTCACGCCGCTGATTAAGCTGAATTTGTCCTCGAGTACTCGCTGGGCGTAGTCCGTTAATTGAGTACGGTCCATCACACTCGAGCTTAAGTTCACATAGACTGAGGGTTCGCCGGAGCCGTTGTCTTTTGAGACGACGGGGTCTTTTGCATCTTCTGGGAGTCTGCGTTGGGCGCGGGCCACTGCATCGCGCACATCGCTGACCCCTTCGGTTAAGTTCCAACCGAGGAGGAATTTAACTGTGATACGCGAGCTACCGTTACGTGTGGTCGAGGTGATTTCGTCAATACCACTGATCCCTGTTAGTTCATCTTCTAAAGTCTTAGTGATCTGGCTTTCCATAATCGCCGCCGACGCACCCGAGTAACTGGTGCTGATGGTGACCACAGGGCTTTCGACGTCGGGCATTTCCCGTATCGACAGTTTAGTGAACGACACTATGCCAAATACACACAGCAGTAAGCTTAAAACGATGGCAACGACAGGGCGTTTAACCGAAACATCGGATAACCACATTATTTCGTCTCCGTTGCTTTAGGACCTGAAAGCTCTGTCGCACGGGCTGAGGCTTTATCATCGAGCGTGACTTCATTGATTTGCAGGCCATCGCGCATATTGACTAAGCCCTGTACCACGACTTTGTCACCTATGTTTAAACCGCTTTCGATTAAGACTTGGTTATCGATACGTGCCCCGAGTGTCACTTCTGTGCGGTGGGCAATGTGGTCGGCGCTAACTACGTATACGTAACGTTTAGTTCCTGAATATTCAAGAGCTTGTACTGGCACCATAGGTGCTGAAATCGCTGGGAAGGTGATGGTTGACGACATCATCATGCCCGGTTTTAAGCGTTTCTTCGGATTATCGAATAGCACTCGTACTTTGAGGTTTAAGGTTTCCTCATTGACGCGGGGATCGATAGCTACCATTTTGCCAGTAAAGATTTCATTCGGCCAAGCGCGACTGGTGGCTGATACTTGCATGCCAATACTCAGTTGCGATAGGAAATGCTCAGGCACTTGTAAGTCGAGACGCATGCTGGACAAATCATCTAGCGACATCAACTCAGTGCCCATGCTGACCATCTTGCCTTCGCTGAAATTAATCAGGCCAGTATTACCCGCAAAAGGCGCTATCAGCGAGTGGTAATGTAAATCTGCTTGGGCGGAGGATAAGCGTGCTTGGGCGATATCAACACTGGCTTTTTGTGCGTCAATCTCGGTTTGGGTAATGGCGTTACGGCTGATCAGTTTTTCAAATTCTTTGAGTTTACGTTTTTCATCATTGAGGAAAGCATTGGCCTCGGCGACGGCGGCTTGGGCTTTCATATCATCGAGTTCGATCAGTAACTGGCCTTTTTTCACCGCTTGGTTTGAGGTCACTGCGACTTGTTTAATCTTACCTGTGACTTGCGGTGCAATGATCACTGCACGTTCAGCCGCGAGTTTGCCGATAAGAGAGATAGATTGCGCTAATGGATATTCAATCACTTCACCCGTGACCACAGGAACGGTACGCATAAGATGTGGCGCGTTCTCGGGTTTAGCCGCTTGAAGGACATCACTAAAACTCACCGCTGTGGCGATAATCGCAAGCAGGGCAATGGCAATAATGGTTTTTTTCATTGTAATTATTATCTCGCGCAAAGGCAGTTTAAAAAGGTAATCGCTCTAATGGCGCTATTCTAGTGAATAACGTACGCCAGTTGGGTAAAAGTTTGTAAAGGTAAGCGAACGAAAATGAAAGAAATTGTGTTTTTTGAGCATTGAGCACAATATCAACGAGGGTTTTGCTGTTTTTTTGTGCTGTTATTGCTTTTTAAAAGCTGGACGGACTTTAGGGATGGATTTCAGTTCGCGTTTTTTTAATCGGCGCTTGAGTCGTTTCAATCTGAGGATATTGGCTTAAAATTGCCGCTAATCGTCCATCGCGTCGCATACTCTCTAAACCTTGATTAAAATCCGTCACTAACTGCGGATGATCCGCCACAGCCAAAGAGATCCCTAAATGAAATACCTCAGTCGCTATGGGGTGGCCGACTTGCTCAAAGGCACCCTCATATTCACTTGGTCCTTTTTTAATTAAATACCTCGCTAAGTTATGGCCAATCAAGACTAAGTCAATACGCTTTAAAAACAGCTTTTTGAGATTCATCTCATCCGAATTTCCTTCCTCTGTGGTGAGTCCCGCGGCGAAGATTTCTGGTGGATTAGCGTAACCGCGACCTATACCGATAGTGAAAGGTTTAAGATCTGAAAGTTGACTGAAACTCAGCGGTGAATCTTTACGTTTATAAAATACAATTTGTACGGGTTGGATAGGCGCAGAATATTGGGCCCATTGCTCGCGCTCTTTACGATACCAGAGCCCAATGATGCCATCAGCTTGGCCTGTTTTAACGAGTAAAGCTGCGCGGGCGAAGGGATAAAACTTGAGACTTGCAGTGTAACCTTGGCGTTTAAAAGCTTCTTTGACGACTTGCGCAACGCCGCCCTGTTCAGGTAAGGCATCGGCATAAAAAGGAGGATAGTTAGTGGCGACTAATTGGAGTTCTCTGCCCGCAAATGCTGGGGGATAGAAGCTGAATAGAAACAAGCAAAAGCTAGATAATCTGAGTAATTTCTTCCCCATTTCTACTCCAGTACTTAGGTGAGTCGCACTTGGCTTGAGTATAGTCAGAGTTAATTAAAACTGGCGAACTTATGGATATTAAGATGAGCGTATATTGAGAGCATACGATTGAGTGTTATGCCGATTTAGATCCATGGCGGGCGCCCGTTTTACCCTTGCTTATTCATGCCTTATTGCCCCAGCGCATTCGTGGATTAAGGCGCTAGCTCATGCACGTATTGGGGCAAAAGATATTAGTGAGGCAGGTTATAGCGAAACCTGCTCACCCTGATACAAACCTCGGCGGAGTTTTCCAGCGTCGATAAGTAACAGCTCACCTGATTTACCATTCTTAATGCTGCTATCTATCGCAATGATTTTATTATGATAAAGCCCAATAACTTGTTCCTGCGATGTGTGCCCTACGACGATATGATCGACCTTGAAATAGCTCAGTATGCTATCGATATCTGACTCTTTCAGTTCATCTTTAAAGTAGCCGCGATACCAAGTTGGACCATTGGTAAAAAACAAAAAGTTGAGTAAATCATTTTGCTTTAAATCGGATTTTTTATCATCTAAATGCTGCCGAAATAATTGGTTAGCATCGTTGATATTTAATTTACGCTCGACCCATTCAGGGCTGATGCCGCCGTGCATAAACAAGATATTATTGATTTTGACTAAGGTATGTTTGCTGCGAAGCCATTGGCCGATTTCGGTGTCTTTGTTGTAGAGCGCATCGTAGCTGCGTTTGAGTAAATCGGCCGCGACTTGATAGCGTTCGTTGACGTAGCGTAAGTCGCCGCGAAACACCATTTGCTCGTGATTGCCCATGAGTAGATGTAAGCGTCCGCCCGCAGCTTGGGCTTCTTGGTCTAAGGAATATAAAAACCACAATACTTCATTGACTTGATGACCACGGTCAAACATGTCGCCCGTCATCACCATATGACCGTCACCAAAGGCCCAGTGGTTATCTTTGTTGATAATCTGATGGGCTTTTAGCAAGTTAATCATTACATCAAACTGGCCGTGTACATCGCTAAGGGCGACAATTTTGCTGACATGGGTGAAGGTATCTGGCTCAACCGTGACAGCTTGTGTATGAAGGTGCGGTTGGGGTAATTCACCGCAATTGGTAGGGCGAGTTAACTGCGCCTTCGCAATCGGCGTTTGTTTTAGTTCACTCTGGCAAATCCAATAGGCTGTGTCTTTTTGAGCATCATCTAAAAACACATAAGGGCCATCGGTGACGCTGCTTTCTTGAATTTTTAGTTCTGGCTCGGCTTCACTGGTATTGGCCGCGAATGAGTTAAAGGAGAGTGAGACAAAGGGAAGCGCGGTAACAAACCATAACAGGAGCGTGAATTTTCTCTGTTGCTTGAGTATCCATTGGCTGGCTCGGCTAAGTCGCGTCATAGATAGCATGATTGGGTAAGCCCCGACTGGCATCGAATTGATTTGCATTAGACCGCATCCTTGTTCTTGTTTTAGTTATTTATTTTGTCATTTTAGACACTTGAGTTGATGAGTATTCGAACGTGCAGCTTGACGAATTCAATTTCAAGCGCTTAATCGCAAGTGCTTAATCTTAAGTACTTAATGTCAAGTGCTCAATCTATTGAAAACACTAAATCATACGGATAAGGCTTAACATCGGCAAGTCGTGGGGCGGGCTAAATTAAACTTGCCCGCCTCGTGATTCAGTTATTCCATCATTGCATGTCTATAAGTGCATGACTGTCGTTACATGGTATTGGCAGTTACATGGCATTGACGACGGTATGACTATCGACAAACTGCTCGAAACTGACGATTTTTCCGCTGTGTATCTTCCATAAATGGGCGACTCGAGCGGTAAAATGTTTGCCCGTTTTGACATAAGTACCTGAATAAGTGCCAAAGGCAAAAACCTTATCACCCTGCGCCACATAGTCTTCGATATCGACGCGATAGTTATCCCATTCTTTTTCGAGGCGGGCGAACACATTGGCGGCTATCGCGCTAAAACCTATGTAAGTGCCCGCATAGGGAAAACCTACCGCCTCTGTCCAGCGAGCGTCATTTGCCAGTGCATGCTCAAGATTTTTAGCATTTTCGGCTGAGCTGTGTCCCTCGTAAGTACTTTTGACAAGAGCAAGATTCGCATCAGTTTGCCTTGCTGTTTCAATGAGATTTAACTGAGCAGGCTCACTCACTAAAGAGCTTGTTGGAACACTATTAAGCGTTGGCATGATTACGACTCAAACTGTGCTTCAAGATGGCTTAACCACTGGGCGGGTTGGCCATAAAAGCGGTTGATATTAATGGCGGTTATGTTGCCGTCATCATCCTCTATAGCCATTGAAGGGAAGCCTTGGGCACCCATCAGATTCAGTAATGCTCTGGATTCAACAATATGCTCATATAGCTTGTATTCACCTTGGGCATAATGCTGCGCAAAGCTCATAGGGTCGAGCCCAAGTTCAGCGGCTAACTTTGCCAGATTACCTTCATCACTGGCGCTGTGACCATCGCGGTAATGGGCCAGTTGTACTGAGTGTAGATAGGCCAAACTGTCGCCACCCATAGCATCGACTGCGAGCATGGCTTTAATGGGGGGCGCCGAGTCGAGTACGACTGTTGTATCGCGCAGCAGACCATCAAAGTAGTTTTCACCAAAAGGCTGGCCAGTTAGCTCGCCAATACGCAGATCGTGGGGCATAACATAATCGCGCCAGTTAGCATCGATTTGTTTACGTCTTGGGCCCGTGAGCATACCGCCGCCGTGGAGCTTAATGGTAAAGCCTGCTTTTGCGGCGGCATCGAGTAAAGGCGCAGCGGCATAACACCAACCACATAAAGGGTCGATAATGGCGTGCAGAGTGCGCTCTTTGGCCGTTGCTGTGCTGCTGGTTGTGCTAGTTGGATGAGTTGTTGGCTGAGTCATAGTGTTAAACCTTTTGGCTTAAGTTCGTCGCGACATTAGCGACTTAAGCCCTTTGAGAACATCGATTAAAATAGTTAGGTTGGTACAGTTATTTAGGTGAAGTCATTAAGCTAAAAAAGTGGCACGCAATCGAATACGTGCCTGTCTTTAACTGTTTGCACTTAACTATCTTTTGCACCTAACTAACTGTACCTAATCGCCTAGATAGATATGGCTGGGCTTACATAGGCCAGGTCATTTCGCCCATGTAAACTTTGGCGCTGATCTCAAGCCCTGCATCGGCTGGCATTTGTGGGTATAGCGCCAGCATCTTTTGGATTAATTCGGCTGAATCTTTCGAGGCTTTTGCCGCGATTTCAAAGGCTTTTACATATTCACGGGTAAAACCGATGGCGTGGGTATTAAATCGCGCTTCGCCTAAATAGTGCCCTGGGATCACTGTGGTCGGCAGCAGTTTTTCCATTGCATCTAAATGGGTTAACCATTCCTGACGCTCAGAGGCAGTTTGAGTGTCAGCCATCCAAACATGCGTGTTATCAAATACTTCTACGCCACCTGTAATGGTTTTTGCCGATGGCACCCACAGGAAAGTGTGTTTAGGGTGTTTATCATTAAAACCTTTGATAATCACTTGCTCACCGTCGATAGTAAAAGTGTCACTGTGAATCGCCTTAGGTAACACTAATTCGCTTGGCGCATTATCTTTTAAAATCGGCCCCCAGTAGGCGAGTTTGCCTTCCATTGAGGCTTTAATAGCATCGACTGTGGTTTGAGTCGCGACGATTTGTGCATCGGGGAAATTCTTTTTAATCACGGCTAAGCCGAAATAGAAATCAGGATCGCTATGGCTGATATACACCTGAGTCAGCTTTTTACCGCTAGCCTTAATGGTGTCGACCAATGTTTGGGCATCGTTATTTTGAAATTGCGCATCGACTAGCATCATTTCACTCTCGCCGCTGATAAAGCTCGATGACACGGCAAAGATGCTGTTTTCGCCCGGATTAAAATGGCTCACTTGCAATGGCGCTGCATTGACCGCGCTAAGCCCTGCCAGCAACAAGGTGGCGGCTAGGCTGATTTTAGACGAGGCCTTTAATGTGGCATTAACTGTGTTACGTATTGCATAGGTCGATGTGTTCATTTGGGGCTCACTTATAGTCACAGGGTGAAAGAGTAAAAGGTTCGATTTAGCATTCATTGATTTGCAGCTGCTGCAAAAAGTGAGTTAAGTATAGGTTGCAATAATCAATAGATAAATGCGAGTATCTGCCCATATTTGTTGCATTAATCGGACGAATAGCCGTATGTACTCTTAGTTATTATTCATGTGGTGACGTGAGTATGTGAGTGAACCTTCGAGTGATTTGAAAGTGAGTGATTAAACGTTATTGATTTAACGCGAGTGGAGATAAATCATGGATAGACTCGAAGCGGCTAAGGTGTTTGTGACTATTGTTGAGCGCGGCAGCATGATCAGCGCCGCCAATGCCTTAGATATGTCGCGTTCTATGGTGACCCGTTACTTGAGCGAAATGGAAGAATGGTCTGGTGCTAGGTTGCTGCATCGTTCGACGCGTAGCCTCAGCTTAACGCCCGCGGGTGAGCAAGTGCTGGACTATTGCCATCGGCTGCTCGAACTGGCTAACGAAGTGCCTGCGGTAAGCCACGCCGCTGTGGCGATTCCGCGGGGCTTGTTGCGTATTAGTTGCTCCCAGTTTTTGGCGCATCAGATTTTAGCGCCCGTGGTACAGCAATATTTAGCCAGTTATCCGCAGGCGAGCGTGAATTTCCACGTGAGCAGCCAAACCGTCGATTTAGTCGCCGAGCGTATTGATCTGGCTATTCGCATCACCAATGAACTCGATCCCAATCTTATCGCTAGACGCTTAGGGGAGTGTGAGTCTGTGGTGTGCGCCGCACCGAGTTATCTTGCCGCGCGCGCCGCCGTGCTGCATCCCGAGGATTTAACTCAGCATAACTGTTTAACCTATTCTTATTTTGGCGATGTGATGTGGCGCTTTTATAAAACCGATGTAGGGGCGAATCAGGCTCAGGCGCTTAACTCCGATCCTAAGTCAAACCAAGGTCAGGTATTTAACGTGCCGGTGAATGGGAATTTCAGCGCCAATGATTCCATGGTGGTGCTTAATGCCACGCTGGCTGGTGAGGGAATTGCTATGCAGCCGGTTTGGGCGGCGAAACCCTATTTAGACTCGGGTCAGCTAGTGCCTTTATTAACTGAGTTCAAGCCTCAGTCCCTCGGTGTGTATGGCGTGTATCAATCCCGCAAACACATGCAGCCTGCACTTAGGGTGATGATGGACATGCTGGTGGCCTACTTTGCCAGCTTGAATTGAAATAGTGTTAGTTTGAAATAGCACCTTTGAAATAGTGCCAAAGTCTACAGCACTCATAGCGTAATTGGATGCCATAAAAAAGGAGCTTAACCCTTTCGAGTTAAACTCCTCAGATTTACACTTGCCTAGATTCTAGATTTACTTAATCATCCGCTTGTATTTCAAGCGGTGTGGCTCAACCACATCGGCGCCATAGGTGTTTTTCAACCATGCCGAGTATTCTGTGTAGTTACCTTCGTAGAAGTTCACTTGGCCTTCGTCACGATAATCCAGAATGTGGGTCGCGATACGGTCGAGGAACCAACGGTCATGCGAAATCACCATAGCGCAACCTGGGAATTCCAGAATCGCTTCTTCCAGTGCGCGCAGGGTTTCAACGTCTAAGTCGTTGGTGGGTTCGTCGAGGAGTAATACGTTACCGCCCGCTTGCAGCAGTTTGGCTAAATGCACGCGGTTACGTTCACCACCAGATAAAGTACCGATGACTTTTTGCTGATCGCCACCACGGAAGTTGAAGCGGCCTACATAGGCGCGGCTCGGAATTTCCATGTTGTTGATACGCATGATGTCTTGACCACCGGAAATTTCTTCCCAAATGGTGTTCTTATCATTCATCGAATCGCGGAACTGCTCAACCGAGGCCAGTTGCACAGTATCACCCAGCTCAATGCTGCCGCTGTCTGGCTTTTCTGCGCCGGATAACATGCGGAACAGGGTTGATTTACCCGCGCCGTTGGCACCGATAATACCGACGATCGCACCCTTAGGTACAGAGAACGACAGGTTGTCGATCAAAACGCGGTCACCATAAGATTTGGTCAGGTTATTCACTTCAATAACCTTGTCACCTAAACGAGGTCCGGGCGGAATAAACAGCTCGTTGGTTTCGTTACGTTTTTGGTAATCGTTAGTGTTCAGCTCTTCAAAGCGTGCCATACGGGCCTTGCCTTTAGACTGGCGGCCTTTCGCGCCTTGACGTACCCATTCCAATTCCTTGGCAATGGTCTTTTGGCGAGCGCTTTCGGTAGCCGATTCTTGCTTCAGACGGGCATCTTTTTGCTCAAGCCATGAAGAATAGTTACCTTCCCACGGAATACCTTCACCGCGGTCGAGTTCTAAAATCCAGCCAGCAGCATTGTCGAGGAAGTATCTGTCGTGGGTAATCGCGACCACAGTACCAGCATATTCCTGCAGGAAGTGCTCAAGCCACGCCACAGATTCAGCATCCAAGTGGTTAGTGGGTTCGTCCAGTAACAGCATTTCTGGTTTTTCAAGCAGCAAGCGACAAATCGCTACGCGGCGACGTTCACCACCGGATAACACTTCGATTTTTTCATCCCAATCTGGCAGACGCAGTGCGTTGGCGGCGCGCTCAAGGACGTACTCTAAGTTATGGGCATCTTGAGCTTGAATAATGGCTTCGAGTTCGCCTTGCTCTTTTGCAAGGGCGTCGAAATCGGCATCCGGCTCGGCGTAGGCGGCATAAACGGCATCGAGGCGAGTCAGGGCATTTTTTGCCTCTGCTACCGCTTCTTCAATCGCTTCGCGCACGGTTTGATTCGGATCGAGTTTAGGTTCCTGCGGCAGGTAACCGATTTTCAATCCTGGCATTGGGCGCGCTTCACCTTCAATTTCGGTGTCGATACCCGCCATAATGCGCAGTAGTGTCGACTTACCTGAACCGTTGAGGCCGAGTACGCCAATTTTGGCGCCGGGGAAAAAGCTTAAAGAAATATCTTTAAGGATCTGCTTCTTAGGCGGAACAATTTTACCCACCCGCAGCATGCTGTAAACAAACTGAGCCATTTTTCTCTATCTTAAGTGACTAATGATGCGGCTAATTCTACTCGATTGCGCGCCGAACTCAACTCGACAATGAGCCAAGTTCAAGCACTATCTGCAGGAATTTCATGTTTCAAATACTGGGATTGTGACCGCGTTCCGAGTAGAATACCGCGCAACCCTACCTATAAGAATTGGCAGCTGGAGTAAGCAATGCTGAAAAAAGATATGAATATCGCAGATTATGATCCGGAACTGTTTAACGCAATTCAGAATGAAACTCTGCGTCAAGAAGAGCATATTGAGCTGATTGCTTCTGAAAACTACACCAGTCCACGCGTGATGGAAGCGCAAGGTTCACAGTTAACCAATAAGTACGCTGAAGGCTATCCAGGCAAGCGTTACTACGGTGGTTGTGAGTATGTGGACGTAGTTGAAACCTTAGCGATTGAACGTGCTAAACAACTGTTTGGCGCAACTTACGCTAACGTACAACCTCATTCAGGTTCACAGGCAAACAGCGCTGTTTACATGGCATTGTTAAAACCTGGCGATACCGTACTGGGCATGAACTTAGCTCATGGTGGTCACTTGACCCACGGTTCACCGGTTAACTTCTCTGGCAAACTGTACAACATCATTCCTTACGGTATCGACGAGTCTGGCAAAATTGACTACGACGAGATGGAACGTATTGCCTTAGAACACAAGCCTAAGATGATGATCGGCGGTTTTTCTGCCTATTCAGGTATCGTTGACTGGGCAAAAATGCGTGAAATCGCAGACAAAATAGGTGCTTATTTATTTGTCGATATGGCACATGTTGCCGGTCTTATTGCTGCGGGCGTTTATCCAAACCCAGTACCACACGCGCACGTTGTGACATCTACGACCCACAAAACCTTAGCGGGTCCCCGTGGTGGCGTGATCCTATCTGCTGCTGACGATGAAGACTTGTATAAGAAGTTGAACTCAGCGGTATTCCCTGGTGGTCAAGGTGGTCCATTGATGCACGTTATCGCCGGTAAAGCGGTGGCGTTCAAAGAAGCCCTAGAGCCAGAATTTAAAGTTTACCAACAGCAAGTGGTTAACAACGCTAAAGCTATGGTTGAAGTGTTCCTTGAGCGCGGTTACAAAATCGTCTCTGGCGGAACCAGCAATCACTTGATGCTAGTTGATCTGATTGGTCGTGACTTAACGGGTAAAGAAGCCGATGCCGCCTTAGGTAGCGCTAACATTACTGTGAACAAAAACTCAGTGCCAAACGACCCACGTTCACCCTTTGTGACCTCAGGTGTGCGTATCGGTACGCCAGCGATTACGCGCCGCGGCTTTAAAGAAGCGGAATCGAAAGAGCTGACTGGCTGGATTTGTGACATCCTTGATGATGCAAGTAATCCTGCAGTGATTGAGCGTGTTAAGGGCCAAGTACTGGCACTGTGTGCACGTTTCCCTGTTTACGGCTAATTTGCCAATGCATCTACGCTTAGTAGATGAAGGGCCGAGATTGACCGCCGACTGACTTGATACTTATAACATCAGGCACTTAGCATCAGGTACTTAACATCAAGTAGTTAACATTAGGTTGTTAAGCTCAGGTAGTTAACCTCAGCCCATAAATAGGATAAAATCCCATGGCCGCATCTTGCGGCCATTTTTATTGGTAAAATCTTAGGCTTAAATCCATTGCGTTTGACTGAGATTTAACAGGTAAACCCATTAACGCTTTACGACCATTCACTGGCAGGAGGCTCAATGCATTGTCCATTTTGTAGCGCGACAGATACTAAAGTCATCGATTCCCGATTAGTTGCAGAAGGCCACCAAGTGCGCCGTCGCCGAGAATGCACCGAATGTCATGAAAGATTTACCACCTTCGAAGGCGCTGAATTAGTCATGCCTAGGGTGATTAAGCGTGATGGTTCACGCCAACCCTTCGATGAAGAAAAACTCCAAGGTGGCATGTTGCGCGCCGTTGAAAAACGCCCCGTGTCTATGGATGAAATCGAGCAAGCGCTTAGCAAAATCAAGTCAACCCTGCGCGCCACTGGCGAGCGGGAAGTGCCGTCAGAAATGGTAGGTAACTTAATGATGGAGCAATTGATGAGCCTAGATAAAGTCGCCTACATACGTTTCGCTTCCGTGTACCGTGCCTTTGAAGACGTGTCTGAATTTGGCGAAGCCATCGCCAAACTGCAAAAGTAGTCATTGAGTTTTGTCGCCGACAAGGCAGACGTGTACGAGCGATTGGCGTGAAAGCACAAATTTAAAAGACAGGTTTGTAAGACTGGTGAAAGCCGAAACCTTTAACAACAGGGTTGAACATGAGCTTGAACATAAGTTGGTCCGTACTCGATACCCAAATGATGAGCCGCGCGATTCAATTGGCGCGCAAAGGCTTTTACACCACGAGGCCCAATCCCAGTGTGGGCTGCGTTATCGTTAAAGATAATCAGATTGTCGGCGAAGGTTATCATCAAAAAGCGGGTGAGCCCCACGCCGAAGTGCATGCGTTACGTATGGCTGGTGAACACGCCCGCGGCGCAACGGCCTATGTCACCTTAGAGCCCTGTAGCCATTATGGCCGCACGCCACCCTGTGCCTTGGCGCTGATCAATATTGGCGTTAAACGCGTGGTGGTGGCGGTTGAAGATCCTAATCCGCAAGTGGCTGGTCGCGGTATTCAAATGCTGCGCGATGCCGGCATTGAAGTGGATGTGGGATTACATCGCGATGAAGCCTATGCCTTGAATTTAGGCTTTATGAAGCGCATGGAATCGGGTTTACCCAGAGTTACAGTCAAATTGGCTGCGAGTCTTGATGGTAAAACCGCGCTGTCTAACGGTGTGTCTAAATGGATAACCGGTCCAGAATCTCGCCGCGACGTGCAGCGATTACGTTTACGTTCTTGTGCACTGGTCACGGGAATTGAAACCATACTGGCGGACGATCCCTCACTCAATGTGCGTTATCAGGAACTTGGCAGCTTAAAAGAAAGTGTAACCGAGGCGCAATTACTACAGCCATTAAGAGTCATACTCGACAGCCGCGCCCGTTTGCCGTTATCGGCCGCCTGCTTGGCTATCGTATCGCCGATACTCTTGGTCTCGACCGTGGCTTATCCCGTAGAGTTTCAAGCACAATTGCCCTCCCATGTGAGTTGCCTCGTGTTAACTGCAATTGCAGGTCGCGTCTCATTGCCTGAACTATTAAGCTATTTAGGCCAAAGTTGTAATCACGTGCTGGTGGAAGCGGGTGCAACCTTAGCGGGCGCATTTTTAGCAGAGGGGCTTGCCGATGAGTTAGTGCTATATCAAGCGATGAAAATCCTCGGTGGACATGGGCGTAATCTGCTGCAATTGCCCGATTATCAAACCATGGCACACATTCCTGCACTCACTTTGGTCGATGAGCGTAAATTAGGGCCAGATACCCGTTTAACCTTGAGCGTTATGCTTGATAATTCTTTATTTAATTAGGGCAAGATAACCGTTTAACTTTGAGTCTTATGCCTTATTACTTCTTTATTTAATTAAGTGAGTTAACCATGTTTACTGGGATTATTGAAGCAGTTGGCGCCCTGCGCAAACTGGAGCGTAAAGGCGATGATATTCGTCTTACCGTGGCGAGCGGCAAACTGGATTTAAACGATGTGCGTTTAGGCGACAGTATTGCTACCAACGGTGTGTGCTTAACGGTTGTGCAGCAATTAGCAGACGGTTATGTGGCTGATGTCTCTGCTGAAACCGTGAGTCTAACCGGGTTTGCCAACTATAAAGTGGGCACTAAGGTGAATCTTGAAAAGGCCGTTACCCCAACCACACGCTTAGGCGGCCATATGGTCAGCGGCCATGTAGACGGTATTGCTGTGGTTGAACAACGCCTAGTGCGTGGTCAAGCTATCGAGTTTTGGTTAGCCGCCCCCGCAGAGCTTGGGCGTTATATTGCCCATAAAGGTTCCATCACCATTGATGGCGTGAGTCTGACGGTTAACGAAGTGGACGGCAGTCGATTCCGCTTGACCATAGTGCCGCATACCGCAGGTGAAACCACGTTAATCGACCTGCAAGCGGGCGATAAGGTGAATATCGAAGTGGATTTAATCGCCCGTTATCTTGAACGTTTGATGAATTATGATGGCAAAGACAGCAAGAGCGGTGGCGTCACCATGGAAATGTTAGCCCGTGCCGGCTTTGTGCGTTAGTGCACAGGAGCAGATTATTTAACTTAAGCTTATCGGCAGCTTAGGTTATTTAGGTATAGAATTTCATAATAACAGCAAAATCATAAGGTCCTACAATGGCGCTGCACAGTATAGAAGAGATCATCGAAGATATTCGTCAAGGCAAAATGGTTATTTTGATGGATGACGAAGACAGAGAAAACGAAGGTGATTTGATCATGGCGGCCGAAATGGTCACGCCAGAAGCGATTAACTTTATGGCGAAATATGGCCGTGGGCTCATTTGCCAGACCATGACTAAAGCCCGTTGCCAGCAGTTAAATCTACCCTTAATGGTGACGAATAATAACGCCCAGTTCTCGACTAACTTTACGGTTTCTATTGAAGCGGCGGAGGGTGTGACTACCGGTATTTCGGCCCACGATCGCGCTGTAACGGTGAAAGCGGCTGTGGCTAAAGAGGCTAAAGCGTCTGATTTAGTGCAACCAGGGCACATCTTCCCGTTAATGGCACAGGACGGCGGCGTATTAACCCGCGCAGGCCACACTGAAGCTGGCTGTGATTTAGCCCGTCTTGCGGGACTTGAGCCATCGGGCGTTATCGTTGAGATTTTGAACGAAGACGGCACTATGGCACGTCGCCCAGATTTGGAGATTTTCTCCGAGTTGCATGGCATCAAAATCGGCACTATCGCGGCTTTAATCGAGTATCGCAATACCAAAGAAACCACGGTTGTGCGTGAAGCTAAATGCAAATTACCGACCCGTTTTGGTGAGTTCGACATGGTGACCTTCAGAGACACTATCGACAATCAACTGCACTTTGCCTTAGTCAAAGGTGAGGTGAAAGAAGATTGTTTGGTGCGCGTGCATTTGCAAAATACCTTCAACGATTTACTCCACTCAGAGCGCGATCAGCAACGCAGTTGGCCACTCGAAAAGGCGATGGAGCGTATTTCTGCAGAAGGTGGTGTATTGGTTTTACTCGGGAATCAAGAACATCCCTGTGAAATCCTCTCTAAGGTGAAAGCCTTTGAAGCCGAAGATCAAGGCCAAGCGCCTGCTTCTGCAAAATGGCAAGGGACGTCGCGCCGTGTGGGTGTGGGCTCGCAAATTCTCGCCAGCCTTGGTGTGACTAAGATGCGCCTGCTCAGTTCGCCTAAACGCTACCACTCACTTTCAGGCTTTGGCCTTGAAGTGACTGAGTATGTGGCGGACTGAAACCCAAAGTTACACTGAAGTAAAATTAACAATTTCTGATAATTTGCATAGGGCTCTGGGCAATTGGCTGTGATATCATGTCGCCACTTTTCGCCCCGAGCTGGGTGCTTTAGCTAAATTAGGTAAGATAATGAACGTAGTTCAAGGTAATATCGAAGCGAAAAATGCCAAAGTTGCGATTGTAATTTCGCGTTTCAACAGCTTTTTAGTTGAGAGCTTGCTTGAAGGTGCACTTGACACGCTGAAACGTTTTGGCCAAGTCAGCGACGACAATATCACTGTTGTCCGTGTACCAGGTGCGGTTGAGTTGCCACTAGCTGCGCGTCGCGTAGCTGCCAGTGGTAAATTCGACGGTATTATCGCATTAGGTGCGGTGATCCGTGGTGGTACTCCTCATTTTGATTTTGTTGCAGGCGAATGTAATAAAGGTCTAGCTCAAGTTGCTTTAGAATTTGATCTGCCTGTTGCTTTCGGTGTTTTGACCACTGATACCATTGAACAAGCGATTGAACGTTCAGGTACCAAAGCGGGTAACAAAGGCGGCGAAGCTGCTCTAAGCCTGCTTGAAATGGTCAATGTTCTGCAAGAACTTGAACAACAGTTGTTATAGTAGGAAAAATAATGAAGCCTTCTGAGCGCCGCAAGGCCCGCCGTTTAGCCGTTCAAGCCATCTATTCATGGCAACTAAGCGGGAATAATATTGCCGATGTCGAGCATGAGTTTTTAACTGAACAAAGTCTCGATGGTGTTGATGTAGCTTATTTTCGTGAGCTATTTTCAGGCGTTGCAACGAAGAAAACCCAATTGGATGAGCTGATCATCCCGCATCTGGAACGCCCGATTGATGAAGTGTCTCCAGTAGAGAAAGCCATAGTTCGTTTAGCGACCTATGAGCTGACTTTCCGTAAAGATGTGCCATACAAGGTCGCGATTAATGAAGCGATTGAGTTGGCAAAAGCTTTCGGTGCGGACGAGAGTCATAAGTTTGTGAACGGACTGCTCGACAAACTGGTTGCACGCAAGTAATAAAGACAAACGGTATCTTAGGATACCGTTTTTCATTGCTAACAAAGGTGGCCGATGTAAGTCGTGCCAAACTGTACAGTGAAAGAATTCCAATTAATTGAATGTTATTTTAGCAACCGCGGCCCCACTCGCCGTGATGTGAAGCTTGGCATCGGTGACGATTGCGCTTTAGTGCAACCCGCAGAAAACAAGTCGATCGCTATCTCCTGTGACACCTTAGTTGAAAATGTCCATTTCTTCCCCGACATGCCTCCCGCTGCCTTAGGTTACAAAGCTTTAGCGGTAAATTTATCTGATCTGGCAGCCATGGGCGCTGAACCCGCATGGATGACGCTTGCCTTAACGCTACCCGAAGTCGATGAGACTTGGCTAAGTGGCTTTAGTGAAGGTTTATTTGAAGCGGCCGATTACTATGGCATCGCCTTAATTGGCGGCGATACGACTCGTGGTCCACGGGCGATTAACATCACAGTGCACGGCCAAGTCCCACAGGGTAAAGCACTCACGCGTCATGGTGCTAAAGCGGGTGATTGGATTTATGTCACGGGCACGCTCGGAGATTCGGCCTTAGGTCTGGATATTATTCGAGGCGCGCAACAGGCCAGAGCCGAGCATAAAGAATTCCTGATTAATCGCCATTATCGTCCAACACCAAGAGTTTTAGCGGGCCAAGCTTTGCGTTCGCTTGCCTCTAGTGCAATCGATCTTTCCGACGGGTTTATCTCGGATATCGGTCATGTGCTTAAGGCTTCGGCAGTTGGTGCTGTGGTGGACGTTAATTGCATCCCGCTTTCACGCGCGATGCAAGATACCGTCAGCGAGGAGCATGCCTTAGGTTATGCGCTTACAGGGGGCGAAGATTATGAACTGCTGTTCACCGTTCCTGAAGCGCAAAAAGGCGCGCTTGAGACGGCATTAAGCCATGCAGGAGCAAAGTTTGTTCGCGTTGGACAAATTTGTGCAGGCAGTAAGCTCAAGTTGCAACTCAATGGTGAGCCGTTTACACCGCCGTATCACGGTTTCGAGCACTTTTAAGCGAAGAGCATGTTAATGAAATGGTTGTCAAAGGATCAGGTGCTAACGCGCCTGTCATTAAAAAATCCTGTCCACTTTTTGGCACTCGGTTTTGGTAGCGGACTCGCCGCTAAAGCACCCGGTACTTTCGGTACCTTAGCAGCCATTCCCCTCTACTTATTGATGGCGCCATTACCGCTCACTTGGTATATCGGCTTAACCTTATTGAGCGCATTTGCGGGATTTTATATCTGCGGTAAAGCCGCTCAAGATATGGGGGTACACGATCACGGTGCGATTGTGTGGGATGAAGTGGTTGGGCTACTGATCACTATGATAGCGGCACCAGCAGGTTGGGGTTGGTTGTTAGTCGGCTTTGGTCTATTTCGCTTTTTCGACATTATCAAACCTTGGCCTATTCGATGGCTCGATGCCAAAGTTCATGGTGGCTTTGGCATTATGATTGACGATGTCTTAGCGGGCGTGTTTTCGTTTATTTGTCTGCAAGGGCTAGTCTGGTGTGTTAGCTAACATTATCGCTAACCTAACATGATAGTTAACCCGGCATGTTAGTTAGCATGGCCAACAACTTCCCTTAGTTTTTGATATAGCTCCTTAGCTTTTTATATTGCGTGTGTAGATTCAAGCGTTTAGCGACCTCATTCGTTATTTGAACCATACTACTATTGCAGCAGTTCCCTTGCGTTCGCTAGGGTATTGCTGGTGATAGTATCACCACCTAACAGTCTTGCAAGCTCTTGGATACGCTGCTCACGATCGAGCGATTTCATTGTGGTCTCAGTACTGCCTGCCTTATTAAATTTATCGACGAACATGTGTTGATGACCATTGCCCGCAACTTGCGGCAAGTGAGTCACGCACAGTACTTGGGTCGATTCCCCTAAGCTGCGTAACATGCGGCCCACCACTGCTGCGGTGGGGCCGGAAATCCCGACATCCACCTCATCGAAAATTAATGTCGGTGTGGCAACTTTCTTCGCGGTAATCACTTGGATCCCTAGCCCTATCCGTGAGAGCTCACCGCCAGACGCGACTTTCGAAATCGGTTGCAAAGGTTGGCCAGGGTTAGTGGTTACCATAAATTCGATATTGTCACTGCCATTGGCTGACATTTGCTCGGGGTGGAAATTGACTTCGATCGTAAATTTACCCTTAGGCATATTCAGTTCGTGGATTGACTGAGTCACCAGTTTGTCGAGTTCTTTAGCATAGCGGGCTCGGCTTTGGCTGAGCTTTTGCGCATTGCTAAGATAAGCGGCTCTACTTGCCTCGACTTGAAGCTGAATTTCTTCAAGTTTACTTTCATCACTGTCTAAGGTGCTTAGCTCAGCCTTTAATGCTAAATGATGCTCGGCCAGTTTATTCGGGCTAACATGATGCTTACGCGCCAGTTGCATGGCTTTTGATAGCCGTTCTTCTAAATAGGCAAAATGGGTCGGATCGAGTTCAAGCTTACTCAAATAGTGCTGCAATTCGCCGGCACTTTCTTGCACTTGGATTAAGGCATCATTGAGCATAGTGTTGATATTGCTTAATGCAGGATCGTAGCTTTGCAGATCTTCGGCGAGGGAAACGACTCGATTGAGCAGCGACTCTATATTGTTCTCTTCGCCCTCTGTGAGTATATCTAAGCTCGCCTGACAGGTATCAATCAACTCAGTGCCATTGGCCAGACGTTTGTGCTCTTGCTCAATCTCATCGAACTCATCAACTTTAAGATCAAACTCATCGAGTTCTTCTACTTGATATTGTACTAATTGCTTACGGGCAATACGTTCATGCTGGGAGGCTTCGAGTTGCTTTAGATCGGCCTCAATTTGCTTGCAGCGTTGAAAGCTAGCGGCAACCGTATCGATAAGCAATCTGTGGTTGGCATAACTGTCGAGCAGGGTGAGTTGATGTTCACTTTTTAACATTGCATGGTGGGCATGTTGGCCGTGAATACCAATAAGCAACTGACCCAGTAATTTTAGCTGCGTCAGCGGCACTGGATTACCATTGATGTAGGCGCGTGAACGGCCATCGCTACCAATAGTCCGACGTAGAATGCACTCATCATCGAGTTCAAGATCGTTATCTTCTAACCAACGTTTTGCCAGTGGAATATCATCCAAGGAAAAGCGGGCGCTGACCTCGGTTTTATTGGCTCCGGGACGAACACTGCTGGCATCGGCGCGATTGCCTAGGCATAGGCCTAGCGCATCGATGGCAATCGATTTACCCGCACCGGTTTCACCTGTGATGCTGGTCATACCGGGGCGAAAATCCAGTTCTAAAAAACGGACGATAGCGAAGTTATTAATGCTGAGTTGGCAAAGCATAGTGAATTCCTGTCGAAAAACATACCAAACCACTGTATTGATAAACAGTATATACTGATTTTATATACAGTAAAGTGGCTTGGGTAAATAATCGGCATTATTGGTAGTAAATATTTTTAATTAACTGATTATGCATAGGTTCTTACTAAGCTTTCTAAGATAGGTAAACTGAAGAAAGTGACTAAGGTGCCAAATAGAATGCCTTGAGCACTGGTTGAAGCCTGAGTGTTATAACGCTGGGCGAGTAAGTACACGCTCGCCGCAGTGGGCAGTGCGCTCAAGATCACGCCCATGATCAGGTAGTCACCACTTACGCCAAAACGGTTAAGCATAAAGTAGACGAGTGCCGGTTGGATAGCCAGCTTGAAGAGGTTGATAAGGCTCAGTTCGATAAAATTCTTGGGGCTAAATACGCTGCTATCTTTCTGGTAGCGCATCGCTTTGGCGAGTACCATGCCGATAGCAAATAGGGCGCAGGGGCTTGAGGTATTGCCTATTTGCTGGATCATTAGCGCCAGCCCTGACGGTAGTTTTATTTCTAGCGCCGAAATGCCGACGCCAATTAAGCTACCAATAACAATAGGGTTTTTACCGACCGCCATTGCCATTATGATTAAGGCGTGGTGTTGTCTTTGGGTGTTAGTGGCCAGTTCCATCGAGACTAAGGCGACGGCAAACATCAGCACGGATAATAAGCTGGCAATTGCCGCGGCGACTAAGGCACTTTGCTGCTGCGGAAAGAGGATGATTAGCAGTGGAATACCAATAAATGCCGTATTGCCAAAGGTGGCATTGAGGGCTCGAATGGCGGCAACCGCATGCTGTTTAGGGTTAGCGATCAGCGATAGCCCAAGGCAGACAAGATAAGTGATCACCATAGCTGTGCTGTAGCCCGCAATAAATCCCCATTGCAAAATCTCGCCAATCGGCTGCTGCGCGAGGGCGATAAGCATGATTGCAGGGAATGCAATATAGTAGACATATTGGTTTAGCACTTGGTCCGTATCGACGGGCAAGAGTTTTAGTTTTTGCACTAGTGTGCCGAGCAACATGATCCCGAAGACGGCAAACAGAGGGGTTAAAATGGTCATTTCCCTCACTCATCCTTACGATTAAATTTGAATAAACTCGCCCACCGTCATCATTTTACTGTTGCTATGATTCTTGGTGGCCAGAGTTACAGCACTTGCTTCTTTTTATGTCACTTTAGAGCCAGATTTAGCGCCAGCGCAGTAAAACTCACCACAAAATAACATACCATTTCAATCTAAGGCTATTGCGCTATGGTCGTATAAGTGAATAATTCAAGGTTTAAAACACAATCACTTAGTGAATTTAGCGTTTTAACGTCAATACCCAATATGTGAAATTAGGATATGCAATGAGTGATGATTTAGGCGCTGAACTACAACTTGTCTATCTTTTTGTGCATTTAGTCAATGCGGGCAGTTTTTCGCAGGCGGCGAAGGAGCTTGATATGCCCATTGCCACAGTGAGCCGCAAGTTAGCTAAGTTGGAAGAGAAGCTCGATAAACAGCTTTTTATGCGCAGCACCCGCAAGTTGCGACTGACAGAGGAAGGGCTGGCGCTCTTTCAACGTTACCAGAGCGTGGTTGCTCAATTCGATGAGCTGAGTGGGTTAGGCAGCGATAAACCCGAGGGTACCCTGCGCATCGCGGCGCCGATTTCGATTATTTCCATCGTGTTTATTCAAGCATTAAATGAATTTGGCCGCCTATATCCCGATATCCGTTTACACATTTCCCAGAGCAATGAGTTAGTCGATTTGATCGACAAAGGCATAGATGTGGCGATTGTTGGCGGGGCTCAGCCTGATTCTTCTTGGGTGTCGAGTACCTTAGGCGAGCTCGACTATTGCCTGTTTGCCACACCAGAATATTTGGCTCAGGCGCCTAAACTTGAGCATCCCGATGATCTTGAAGCCCATCAACTGATAAAAGTCTGGCCGCTGTTTAATTGGCATTTAAAGCATCCAAGCGGCGAGTCTTTTTATTTTAATGGCCCGACTAAGCTCACCCTCACGGACTTACACGGAGCGATTCAGGCTACTTTAGGCCATGGCGGGATCTTGTATGGTCCTGAACTATTTGTAAAACAGCAGATTAAAGAGGGGAAACTTAAAGTATTACTGCCGGAATGGATTGGCGAACAGAGGCGAATTTCGATTTTATATCATCAGCGCAGCCAGCAGCCGCTAAAGGTAAGAGTCTTTATTGAGTTTATGCAGTCAAAGGCGCCAGAGTTATTTTCTATGCGTTGATTTATTGAGGAGAACTGATTTTTAGCGTCTTTTAGGTTTTACGGTGTTTTTGCTCATGGTGTTTTGAGTTTGTTTTGCATCTTGCAGGCTGGAGCGTGTCGCGGGCAGTATGCCGAGTTCTAAGAAGTATCCCACTAAACGCCGCAGTTCGAATAAAGAACCGATACGCTGTTGATCTTTGATGGTCAGTTTCCAACTGTCGGTGCGTCCTTCGCTATTGGTTAAGATAAATCCTTGATAAACAATCTTTCTCATTGGAATAACTCAATCTTTATTGATGCTATTTATAGCAACTGGATATCTTTGACGGGATTCGTTGGTGAGGGTGTAAAACGATGATCCCTTTCTTATTCTGCATGGATAATAGGTGCTTGAGTAACCCCAAGCACCTCATCAGTTAAGCGACGCTGATACCGATATTTGATACGCCAGCTTCGATAATGTCTTTGCGTAAGCCTTTGACCAGTTCCGCTGTGATCTTCGGATTTTCTTCAATAATTTCCAGCAGAGAATTTTGTAATTCTTTCTCTTCTTCCATGACTTCATGGGCGAAAACGAAATCATCTAACGCTTCATCCACCAAATCGACATCGCTGATCGCTTCGATATAGTTAGCCACTGTGCTGGATGACAATTTGCTGATATTGACTATGTCTTCTTCAATTTTGCCTTGAATCGCACCCAGTAAGGTCGATATGGCGACCACTGCATCCATAGCAGGGTAGACGCCATAGGCTTCAAAATCAGCAGGATCTGGGGTGTTATCTTCCAGGCGTTGCAGATGCACATCGACATTGAATTTGAGCTTGGAGTCGTACTGGGATTGCCACAATAGTTCTAATGCGGTACTCAACACAGTAGGATCGCCAAACTCACAGACTTCGGAAAACAGTTGATAGTTGGGCAACATACGTTGGCAAAGTGCAGTGGCAAAGAGTTGTTTTTGTGGCAGTGTTAACGCCTTGAGACGTTTAAAGAAGCCCGTTTTTTTGGTCATCTGTTATTTCCGCTGATAGCTGTGATATCACTTGATTTGCCGCAGATTCTACCTTAGTTAACTCATCAAGTAACTCTAGTATTTCGGGTTCGAGATCTTCAACCGATGTTTCACGTTTTAGTGCCGATTCAATTTCTTGGCATAACCTTTGTGTGGTGGGCACGCCGCAGTAGCAGCTCGCACCATGCAGCTTGTGGATAGTACTGAGCATGACTGGGTGATCGTTTTGACTTAGCGCCGTTTGAATCGTCGCCACGGTTTGCGGCAATGAGTCGAGCAACATTCTAAGCATATCTAAGGCGAGATCGGCCTTGTGATTGGCTTGGGTTAAGCATAAATCCCAGTTCAGCGTATGCAGGTCAAAATGGGTGAACTTAGGTCGAGTGATCCAGCGATGAATAATGTCTTTGAGCGCCGCTTCATCAATAGGTTTAGGTAAATATCCGTCCATACCACTGCCTAAAATCAGTTCGCGTTCTTCGGCAATGGCATGGGCTGTCACGGCAATTATCGGCGTGTTGCGGTTCATCGAGCCTTGGCGAATTTGCTTCGTGGCGCTAATGCCATCTGTGCCAGGCATTTGGATATCCATAAAGATCAAGTCGAAGGTGCGAGTCTTCGCCTGTTTAACTGCCTCATCACCGCTGTTGACGGCAACCACAGTCGTCACTAATTCGCTGAGTAAAGTATCAATCAGTTTTAAGTTGGCAAAGTTATCATCTACCGCTAGCACGGTTAAGGATTGGCGAGCTACCGGTGTGGATATTGTCGCAGGGGCTATGATGTCGTACTCCATCGGTGGATAGAGTAAGTTGCGCGCAAGCTGATGCTCACTGACTGGCAGAGACAAGACCACATCGGCATTCGGGCGAATAAATTGGGTTAAGGCATCCTGTTCTTGGCAATCGTATAGCACTATAAGGCAATCTGTTTTGGTCTTCGCTAAGTTTAGTGTACTTACCAGTTGTGCTGAATCGCTAAACCCATGGCAACTCAGGAGAACATAGTCGTATGGCGCTTCAGCCGTGGTGAGCGTAGTCAACAAGCTTGGAATATGCTGATGATGGGTGACTTTTGTATCCCATTGATTCAATTGGCGGCTTAATACTGCGTGGGTGAGTACTCGCGGTTCGTAAAACAGTATGGTTTTGTCTTTGAGTTTTTCGAGCGGCAGTGAGTCACCGATTTGGAATTGGCCTAAGCCGAGCGGCAAACTGAACCAGAAGTTTGAGCCTTTTTCTGGGGATGAAGTAAAGCCGATTTGGCCGCCCATTTGATTCACTAAACGTTTAGTGATCACTAAACCTAAGCCGGTGCCACCAAAGCGGCGCGAAATCGACGAGTCTGCTTGGCCAAAGGCTTGGAATAAAAAGTCCTGCTGGCTTTCATCGATGCCGATACCTGTGTCGACCACATCACAGCGCAGTACCACTTGTTCATCCGATTGGCTCTGCAGTTCGATTTTGACCATCACGCTGCCAGAGTCAGTAAATTTAATCGCGTTACCAACCAAGTTATTGATGATTTGGCATACGCGCATGGCATCGCCATTGACATTGTCGGGCACGTTGGGGGCGATATCGACGACGAGTTCTAGGCCTTTGGCCTGTGCGCTGCCCGAGATCAAGGTAATAGTATCGCTTATGGTTTCCCTAAGGCCGAAGGGCATGTTTTCTAACACCATTTTACCGGCTTCGAGTTTAGAAAAATCGAGAATGTCGTTGATGATACCCAGCAGGTTAGTGGCACTGCGTTCTATGGTCTTGATGTAATCGACTTGGCTCGAATGCAATGGTGTTTTGACTAATTGCCGCGCAAAACCGATAACGCCATTAAGCGGCGTACGTAACTCGTGGGACATATTCGCTAAGAATTCTGATTTAATTCGGCTGGCTTCTAGGGCGCGTTTTTTAGCTAAATCCAGCTCGACGTTTTGGATTTCAATCTGCTCTAAGGTTTCCCGCAGATCCGACGTAGCTTGGTCGATATTTTGCTGCATCTCATCATGGTATTCCGATAGCGACCCCGCCATGGCATTGATACCGCGTTTGAGTAAGTCCAGCTCACCAATCAAGTTGCCATCTAAGCGGGCGTCTAATTTACCTTCACGGATTTTAGCGACGACGCGCACCATTTCAGTAATGGGCTGAGTGACGTTTTTCACTAGCCGGAAAGTAAATAGCAGGTTTAACTGCACGCCGATCAACACGATAATAAAGGCGGCGACTGCGGCTCTATGCTGCTCTAACAAGGCGCGTTCTTTATTGATTATTATCGAGATATAACCTAAAAGATGACCATCGTCTGTCTGGATATCGTAATTAGCGGGAGCAGCAATGGGGCCTGTGGCAAAAATGGGCGTCCGTAAAATAAGGCTGTCGTCCACATGTTCAATTTCGGTTTTATGCAGCGTGTTGAGGGCTTCTTTGTAGCGCATAATCTCAAAGTCTTTGTGATAGTGGGAGGTCACAAAGAGTTGATTATTGGCATCGAAAATCGCGATGGATTTTACTAAGGTGGATTTGTTGAGCTGCGCCGCCGCGAGTAAGCGTTTGGTCGCCTCGCGATCATTCGCCACTAAGCCGATCTCACTGGCAATCGACAGGGGCTCGATAATATTGCTGCCCTGTTCGACGAGCGTATCTTCGAGCTCATAAAAACGGTTTATGGTAAAGTAGCTGCCCAGAAGGATACCGACCAAGATTGTTGGCGCGAGCGCCAGCACAAGAACCCAAGAACGTAGGCTGTATTTGGTCATGTTGTTGACAGGGTTCATAGCAGCGGCGGTGTTTCCTGTGACAGAGACTAAGATAATTTTATAAGACTGCCAGAAAGAGGGCGGTCTTTGCCAGTATTTTATTGATTTAGAGGCCGAAATGGCGCAATTTTTTAAAGCAAAACCAAATAGTTCCAAACAGTTGTCGGCTAAGTTATCACTGAGCGTAGAACAGCTCGATCACTTAGGTGCTGGTATAGCACAACATCAAGGTAAAGTCGTGTTTATCCCTGGCGCTTTGCCCGATGAAACCGTGACGGTACAGCTCACCGAGCAAAAGAAAAATTATGCCCGTGCCAAGTTGATTAAAGTCGATTCATCAAGTCCTGAGCGCGTTGAGCCTGAGTGTCCACACTACCACACCTGCGGCGGCTGCGACTTACAGCATATGTCATTATCGGGTCAGCGTGAGCATAAAGAAGCCGCGTTGCTGGATATTATGGCTAAGTTTGCTGGCACTGAAGGCGGTGCTTTATCGCCCGCACTCACGGGGGAAGGTTGGCATTATCGTCGCCGCGCCCGTCTTGCAACTTTATTTGATAAAAATACCAAGCACTTAAGTTTAGGCTTTCGCGCCGCTAGTAGCAGTAATGTGGTACCAATCAGCCAGTGTCTGGTGTTAGCTAAGCCGTTATCGGACTTGATCGTCCCCTTTGCTAAGTTGCTGAACCAATTGTCGGCTAAAGCCAGCTTAGGCCATCTTGAGTTGATTGCCGCTGATAATGGTCACTTTGCCGTGCTGCGGATCACTAAGGCGTTAAACGATAAAGATCTTGCTAAGTTGTCAGTCTTTGCTGAGCTGCATCAGATCCATATTTGTCTGCAGGACAACGAAGGGCAATTCCAAGGCGTCGGCGCTGAGTTAGTGTTACCTGTTTATCAATTGCTAGATGAAAATGCGCAGTCGGATGCGGTGAGCTTAAGTTTCACCCCTGGTAACTTTGTGCAAGTGAACGGACAGATTAACAAGGCCATGGTCGCTCAAGCGATGGATTGGTTAGCGCCAGCACCTGATGAGCGCATTTTGGATTTGTTCTGCGGCATGGGTAATTTCAGTTTGCCCTTAGCGAAAATGGGCGCGGATGTGATTGGCGTCGAAGGGGTTGCCGAAATGGTGACTCAGGCACGGGTGAACGCGAAAGCTAACAATCTGGATAAACTGACCTTTTACCACGGCGATTTAAGTGCGGATTTATCCCTTGAGCCTTGGATGGGCAAGATTGATAAATTACTGCTCGATCCCGCTCGTGCGGGGGCATTTGAAAGCTTGC
Organism: Shewanella sp. SW32; assembly: GCF_025653365.1. Classification (NCBI taxonomy): domain Bacteria; kingdom Pseudomonadati; phylum Pseudomonadota; class Gammaproteobacteria; order Alteromonadales; family Shewanellaceae; genus Shewanella; species Shewanella sp. SW32. The sequence goes on from NZ_JAKKSJ010000021.1 coordinate 100,564, forward strand.
AATGGCTAAAGAAAATGAAGCCGCGCAAAGTCGTGTATGTTTCTTGTAATCCTGCGAGCTTGGCTCGCGATAGCGCTGTACTGTTAGAGCGCGGTTACCGATTACAGCAATTGGGACTTATCGACATGTTCCCACAAACACACCATATCGAAGCCATGGCACTGTTTGAATTAACCAAGTAATTTGCGCTGGCAAAGTAAGCAAAGCGTTTGAATAACGTAAAAAATGTGATTATTACGTCGGTTGGGTTTGACAAGTTCGCGCCAATGCTGAAGATAGGAGAGCTGAAGTGGTGCCCACTTTCTCTCTGAGCACGGATAAGGAAATAAATTAGATGGTCTCTGTTCGCGAAGCGCACTTTAATGATCCCGATTTTCACTTAGAAGATTGGGTAGCTCGCTATGTTGGTCATGCCGATGAAGCGCAGATGCTGCTCTCTTTGATAGGGCAGATTGACGCCTTACCAGCCAAGAGTCCTGCGGCGAAGAGAGAACTGCTTGAACGTGCTCGAGAGATGATTGAAATCCTCGCACCGCTAAACATGGACATTGAAACCCTGCAGGCGGCAATTTTGTTTGTGGTGCTCGATGCTGGGTTACTGACCGAAGAAGCCATCCAAGAGAAATTTGGTGAGCCGCTGGCGCGTTTAGTCGCGAGTGTCGTGACCATGAATGCGATTGGCGCCTTGAAAATCAATCCTAATAGTCGTTCAACCGAGCCTCAAATCGACAATATCCGCCGCATGTTATTGGCTATGGTTGAAGATGTGCGCGCCGTGGTGATTAAGCTTGCCGAGCGTGTGTGTTTGCTACGGGCGGTGAAAAATGCCGACGAAGAAACTCGCGTGCTGTTGGCCCGCGAAATTGCCGATATTTATGCGCCGCTGGCTAACCGTTTAGGGATTGGACAATTGAAGTGGGAGCTGGAAGATATTTCTTTCCGCTATCTACATCCAGATACTTATAAAGACATCGCTAAGCAATTAGATGGTAAACGACTGGATCGTGAAGTCTTTATCGACAAGTTTGTCAGTCAGTTGCAACAAAGATTAGATGAAGATCAAATTCGCGCTAAGGTCTACGGCCGGCCGAAACATATCTACAGTATTTGGCGCAAGATGAAGGGCAAGCACCTCAAATTTGATGAGTTGTTTGACGTGCGCGCCGTGCGTATCGTGACTGAGCGTCTGCAGGATTGTTATGGCGCGTTAGGTGTGGTGCATACGCTCTGGCACCATATTCCACGGGAATTTGACGACTATGTCGCTAACCCTAAGCCTAACGGGTATCAATCGATTCATACCGTGGTGGTGGGGCCTGAGGGCAAAACCGTTGAAATTCAAATTCGTACCCAAGACATGCATGAAGATGCAGAACTGGGTGTGGCCGCGCACTGGAAATACAAAGAAGGCAATCATTCCGGTAAGCAAAGCGGCTACGAAGAAAAAATTAACTGGCTGCGTAAAATTCTGCAATGGCAGGAAGACGTGGTCGAAAGTGGCAACTTGGTCGAAGAAGTCCGCAGCCAAGTGTTTGAAGATAGAGTCTATGTGTTTACCCCAAGCGGTGAAGTCGTCGACTTGCCACTGGGCTCAACCGTGCTCGACTTTGCCTATTACATTCACTCCCAAGTAGGGCATAAATGTATTGGTGCTAAGGTCGATGGCCGTATTGTACCGTTTACCTATCAGGTTGAAACGGGCGAGCGTATCGAGATCATCACCTCGAAACAGCCCAATCCTAAGCGCGACTGGCTTAACCCTAACTTAGGTTATATCCGCACCTCGCGTGCGCGTTCGAAAATCCAGCATTGGTTTAAGCAGCAGGACAGAGACAAGAATATTGTCGCCGGCAAAGAAATGCTTGAATCCGAATTGGCGCGGGTGAGCCTTAAAATTAAAGACGCGGCTATCGCGGTCGAGCGCTTTAATATGGCGAGCATGGATGACTTACTAGCGGCGATTGGTGGCGGTGATGTGCGTCTGCATCAAGTGGTTAACCATATTCAAAGCCGTCTGCGACTCGACGAAGTGTCAGAAGAAGATGCGGTCGAAGAATTAGTTAAGAAAGGCCAACATAAGCCGACCGCCAGTGGACGTGGTCAGGTTGAAGTCAACGGTGTGGGTAACTTGCTTAACCATATCGCCCGTTGTTGCCAGCCCGTTCCCGGTGATGAAATCTTAGGTTTTATCACGAAAGGCCGTGGCATTTCTGTGCATCGCGCTGATTGTGAACAAGTTAAAGAGTTAATGCGGGTTCACCCAGAGCGCGGTGTCGATGTGGTCTGGGGCGAAAATTACTCCGGCGGTTATCGAATGCGTTTACGGGTATTAGCCCACGATCGCAGTGGTTTATTGCGCGACTTAACCTCAGTGCTGGCTGCTGAAAAATCCAATGTACTGGCCATGAGTTCGTCATCGGACACTAAAAATCAGACAGCCGCGATTGAGTTGGAACTGGAGCTTTATAACCTCGATGGTTTATCGCGAGTGTTATCTAAACTGACCCAAGTCGATAGTGTGATCGAGGCAAGACGACTTTAAGACTAGCAACGCCTTTCGAAGCGAGCGATATCTAGAAGTCATCTAGAAGCAAGAGATAAAGGATTGGGGCGGTAGGGAGTGTTCATCGTTCTGAGCCATGGTTTGCGATGGCATTTGCTCCCCGACGCGTAGTCACTCCGTCCTTGGATGCTCGACCGCCACGTCCATGGGGCGGACGGTCGTCTCGCAAATCACCATGGCTCACCTTTCAAGTATTAGTGTAACCCGTAGGTTCAAAAACTAAGTCATAAGTATTCTGTTAAATTGTTCAACCTGATTAGACTTGAGCGAAGTCATTCGATTGAACATAAGAAACTTTTGGATATTTTCGTGTTACTACGAGATGGAGAGCCCTCTCTTTCAGATAACTTTTTCTACTCCAAACCACGCGAGTCGCCTACAAATAGCAGATCAAATTCACTAACCCACTACAATTACGAACTAAGAGTTTCAGGCTGGCATAAGGACATTGTCTTTTCTAACCAGTTTAAAAACTCCAATTCATTGCTTCCCAGCCTTTCTGTGTGGCTGAGCAGTACATAACGATGTCCAGATTGAGTAAATCCAAATGGAGCCACCAGTCTCCCGTTTTTCAAGTCATCGATTATCAGAGGATATGACCCTATAGCAGCCCCTAAACCGTCAACTGCCGCCTGTAAGCAGAAATAAAAATGCTCAAAGGATTTAGACTTATTGATATTAAAGGCATGTGTTGAACGTGATGACCAATCTGACCATGCAGAAGGTCTCGTTTCACTATGAAGCAAAACGATATCATCTAAGTTGTGCTGAGCTTTGTTCCAATATTCAGGCGAAAAAACAGGGCCAACCCACTCATTGACTAAGTTGTGTGTCGTATATTCTGGGCTAATATCGAAGTCATCACGCCGGATGGCTAAAGATAATCCTGTTTCACATAAATCCACAGGCCCTCCTGCTGTTGATAGTCGAACATCAATACCCGTAAGCTGGAAAAAACTGGCCAGCCGAGGCATCAGCCAGCGCATAGTTAATGTGGGCTCACAGGAAACTTCAAGATGCTTATTGCTTTCCCTCGTTAGCTTCTTAACTCCATTATCTAGAGCATTAAATGCAATATCAGTGTACAGCTTGAGTAGCTCACCTTCTTGCGTGAGACACATTCCTCTACCTTGTTTGTAAAACAGTAACTTCGACAAATGGCTCTCTAGCAATTTAATTTGCTTACTCACTGCTCCGTGAGTGATATGAAGTCTTTCTGCTGCCTTACTGTAACTCGATGACTCTGCCGTAATATGAAATACATAGAATGCTTTTAAATGTCTCATCTGTGACTTTTTCTCACATTTAGGATGCCTTTTTTTCGATTATAACTTACCAATAAATCTATACAATTATTTTAAAATCATGAACAGTTAGGATAGAAAATGGAGTTAATAAGTTTTGCAGTATTTGGGCTTTTAATCGTAGTAAGCCCTGGTGCTGACTTTGTTTTAGTATTTAAAAACAGTGCAATTTTTGGCAGAAAAGCGGGCATATTAACGGCTCTTGGGATAGGGATTGGTGTTTGTGTGCATATTACCTATTCAGTGATAGGGATTAGTCACTTAGTTTCTCAGAATGCGGTTTTATTTAGCATAGTGAAGTACATTGGTGCGGCGTATTTAATTTATCTCGGTGTAACAGGGTTAGTCAGTTCTAAGTTGAAATTAGACTATGAAAACTCAACAGACCAACCCACACATACTCGAAAGTACATATTTCAAGGTTTTTTGTGTAATGTATTGAATCCTAAAACAATGCTTTTCTTTCTAAGCGTCTTTAGCCAACTAATCTCAGCCAATAATGAAGGTATGTCTTTCGTTATTAGCTATGGCGTTTACATTGCACTTCTACATATGGCTTGGTTTTGTATAGTCGCTTACCTAGTCACATCTGTACAAGCGAGTCACATAATTCAAAAGTTTGGTCATAGAATTAATCAGGCGTGTGGTTTGGGTCTAATTGCTTTTGGTGCAACATTATCAATAAAAGCCTAAATTCCAACTCTCACATAATAAGTAAGTATTGTACTGGTACGCTAAATTTAGTCACTTAGATAGAGGTGTAATCTGTCTTTACTTCCATATTTTTGGAATGACTAAATGTAAGTCAAATTATCCTCTGCGCACTGAGTGATTAATCGGTCATAGCTCACAATGATGCAATAGCTTTTTAGCTAAACGAGCAGCGAGAGGGTTAGTTAAGATTGGCATTGTTGCACCAGTGACCTACTAAAACATGTTTTAGTAGAGCCCTCAGGGATGCTTCTTTTAAAATAAATAGGCGGCGAGTCACTGGGGCACAATGCAGGGCAAGATCACGAACATTTAACGCGCACTTTAACATAACTGATTGACCGCGATCTTCCGTTGTGATCAGATACTGGCTTTTACGCGGAGCCAGTTTATGAACATCGATATTTTTGCAGAGCACTTTTCAGAATTAGAAGACCCAAGGCAAGCATCTAAGGTCGTTTATCCCTTGTTTGACGTGGTGTTTTTAACGCTGTGTGCAGTTATCGCAGGCTGTGAGGGCTGGGAAGATATT